>CAMJWQ010000255.1 GCA_946409475.1 uncultured Lachnospiraceae bacterium | reverse complement strand
GGATAATCCATATTTAAATGAATCCAGAAAAGGGGTTCTTTAAAATCATGAAATACCTTTCGGTAAAAATCCTTATATTCCTCTTCCGTACACTCATTAGGATGCTTGGTCCATAAGGGTCTCGTATCATTTAAAGATACGGGTCTTTTTAAAATTTTTAATTTTTCCGTTTTAGGTGAAATTTCAACTATTTCCTTTTCACCCTTTTCATTCTCTTTTTCTTCTGTTTTTGCTTCTTCAATTATCGTTTCAATTACCGTATCTTTATCCGTTTTTTCCTCCGGCAATATGGTTTCGTATTCCGGTTCTGCATTTTCCTTTTTTAAGTATATGGGATAAGGCATAAAGGAACAATATTTTCTGATTACCTCATCCGCACGATACTCATTGGAAAATTCAATACTGTCTTCATTTAAAAAGAGTGTGATTTCCGTACCTACAGTGCTTTTCTCTCCTCCATTCATACTGAATTCCGTTCCACCGTCACATTCCCAATGAACAGCCTCCGCTCCCTCTTTATAAGAAAGAGTATCAATGTGCACTTCCTTCGCCACCATAAATGCAGAATAAAAACCAAGACCAAAATGCCCTATGATTTGATCTTCGTTCGTTTTATCCTTATACTTCTCTAAAAAATCCGTTGCACCTGAAAAAGCAATTTGATTGATATATTCTTCTACTTCCTCTGCCGTCATTCCCAGGCCGTTATCTATAAATTTAATGGTTTTCTCTTCGGGATTCACTAAAATCCGAATCTTATCCTCTCTATCATCTTCAAATTGGTATTCTCCCATAATTTCCAGCTTTTTTAATTTCGTTATGGCGTCAGAGGCATTAGACACCAATTCTCTGACAAAAATGTCATGATCCGAATATAACCATTTCTTAATAATGGGAAAAATATTATCGCTGTGAATAGACAGGCTGCCATGTTTATTTTCCATTTTTTATCTCTCCTTTTCTTAATTTTCTAAATCATGCTTCCTTCTTTTCTATCCATAAGTGTAATACCGGGATATGAAATTGTCAAGAAAAAATTAGCACTCACCATATATGAGTGCTAGTAACTTATCGGAAGGAAATCAAGCATGAGCAGAGCGAGTATTTGGTATTTTATGATTTTGGAGCAAAATATTTATTATAAATATCAAAAAAATTCATTGTAGTAATACTTTCATCTACCTTCAGCGTTACCTTATCCCAGAGCTTATCATTAAAATCAGAGCTGACCTGGCCGATAAAGGAATAATAAACCTCATCAAATGCTTCGCTCTTTCTTTGTTCCAGTATGGTTATTTTGTTGGCATCCGTTTTGTCACGGTCAAAATTACTGATACATTTAATGATATGATATCCATATTCCGTTTCTACGATATCACTGATCTCATCCTTATCCAGATTAAAGGCAGCCTCCTCATAGGCATCGGGCATAACACCCTTTCCAAATTCATAGGTAGTCTTGCTGTCTTCATTGTAAATTTTAATCAGGCTGTCAAAATCTTCTCCGGCCTTAGCCCGTCCCAATGCTTCCTGGGCCTTGGCATAAGCCTGATTTTTTTGTTCTTCACTGAAAGGCACCTTATTACCCTTCTCATCTACTTTATAAGTTTTTATTAATATATGTTTCACGGTGATACTTCTTGCTTCATCATCACTGATTTCCGGATTGACGTCCTTAGTAATTTGTTCGTATACCTTATTAGCCAGGGCATATTCGGTATATAACTGTTTAATAACGGCTTCATTGACATTCATGTATGTGATTTCCGCAGTATTCAGTGATTCATAATATTCCTTTGCCGCCTTTTGGGTTAACTGTACTTCATCCTCCGATAAGGTAATATCCATTTCCTTTGCCAATAAATTCATGCTTTTTATTTGAGACAGCTGGCTTATGATCATATTTTTTAAATATTTTTCCAAGGTTATACCGCCAAAATCATGACTCCACATCTCCACTCCATATACACTTTCGTATTGGTTCTTAGCCGTTGTCATATAAACCATTGCTTCCGGCAAAGTACAGGAGCTGCTTCCTATTTTAAATACTTCATTCTCGGCGAAACCCGTAGTAAATACTATTTTCGTATCTCCTATTTTTTTATCTCCGCTGATAAATACCCATATTACTCCAATCATAACCAACAGCAGAATACTTATGATCATGACAGGTTTTCTCCATTTTATTCTTCTTCTCATGAAGGCCTCCAAAATTACACGAAACACTCTTCGCGAGTCATTCTGCGTTTATCTTTCACTTTGTATTCCAGTTTGATTTTTTTAAAATACTTCTGGCAGCGCTAATGCCATTTGCCGATGCCTGCTGTAAACCTCTGGTAACAGAAGCTCCGTCTCCGATAGCTCTAAGGCCCTTAATACTGGTTTCAAAATCCTTATTCACCACCACTTTGTTTGAATAAAATTTTACCTCTGCTCCATATAATAGGGTTTCATCGCTTGCAATACCTGGAGTCACCTTATCAAGAGCTTCTATCATCTCCATGATATCCACCATTATCCTATGAGGAAAAACCAATGATAAATCTCCGGGCACCGCATCTTTTAACGTGGGGATCAAATTATTTCTGCAAAGTCTTTCCTCCGTAGTCCTTCTTCCTCTCCTTAAATCTCCAATGGTTTGTACCATGATTTTACCGTCACACAGCATATTACTTAATTGAGCAATATATTTTCAATACTCTATCGGTGTTTTAAATGGCTTTGTGAAGTTTTTCGATACCAGCAAAGCAAAGTTCGTATTATTGGTTTTATATTTTTTTGATTTGTAAGCATGGCCATTTACAACTGCCAGACCGTTTTCATAATATTCCGTCGCAACCTCTCCTGACGGGTTGGTACAAAAGGTTCTTACTTTATCATCAAAGGTAGGCGTGTGATATACCAATTTAGCCTCATACAGGTTTTTATTTAAAAACTCCATTACCTCATCACGGACTTCTACCCGTACCCCTACATCAACCGTTCCCACCTGCGTTTCCACACCGTGTTCTTTGCAGATATGGCTAAACCAGTCCGCACCTTCCCTTCCGACGGCTGATACTATTTCTTTTGCATATAAAATCTCATCCTTATCAGTCAAAATACCCTTCACGCTGTTATCTTCGATTATGATATTTTTTACCATAGTGTTAAAGCGCATTTCTATGCCTTCCTTTAACAAATGCTCCTGCAGCTTGCTGTAAATTTTATATCCTTCCTCCGTCCCCAAATGACGGATAGGACATTCGATCAGCTTTAGATTCGCATTAATGGCTTTTCTTCTGATTTCATAAATTTCGTTTTCTTTATCAATCCCGTAAATATTTTTATCCGCACCAAATTGCAGATAAACATCATCTGATTCTTTTAACAGTGCAATGGTTTTGTCATAGCCTAATATGGCCGGGAGATTTCCCCCAACGTCCGGTGACAAGGATAATTTTCCATCCGAAAAGGCCCCCGCTCCTGCAAATCCTGTTGTAATGGAGCATGGCTGGCAGCCGATACATTTTTTTGTAATTCTTTTCGGACAATTTCTATTTTCGATGGATCTGCCTTTTTCTATCATTAATACTTTCAGGTTCTTATTTTTTTTAATCAATTCATAGGCGCAGAAAATTCCGCTCGGTCCCGCTCCTATGATTATTATATCATATTTATTGTTCATCTTATAGCTCCCTTCTATCGAATAGATACCCCGCCAAATGATTATTTTATACTATTTCCGATAAATCCGTAACTACCTCATAAGCGGTCAGAAATCTATTCACACTATACCCGGCAGTACCTTGCTAATTATACCATTAAACAATTAATTTTTCATTACGAAATCCTAAATATTTGTTTTACTATTATTTCCCTGCCAATTTAAAAGAATGCCACTTATTAATGTGACATTCCCTGTAAATTTCCATATATTTTTTATTTTTATATTAATACGTATGATTTCACCTGCTTGCTTGTTTTTTCAGCCTATTCCTCCATCGTTATGGTTATGGACCCCACTCCTCCCTCTATTCGGAAAGAATTTTCCGCACCCTTATTGGTATGATTCGTTTCCTCTATCCTCTCTCCGTTAATACGTATACTGCCTACTCCGGAGTCAACACTAAAATCATAATCCTCCACATTACCTGTGAGATCCAGCTCCGCTTTGCCCACACCGCAGTCCAGCTCACAATCTCCCGATAATACACCGCTTATTGATACATCGCCGGTTCCGATATCCAGATCCAGGTTTTGAAGGTCAACATCTGTAAAAGTCATAGAGCCTACACCTCCGCCTATGTCAGCACGCTGAGCCACTACCCTTTCACAAATGATATTGCCTACACCTCCGTCTATGGTCAGATGTTCCATGATCATATCATTCATTTTCATTTCACCGACGCCGCTTGCTATCACCATATCGGAGCATTCATAATCCAATGGTACAAAAATTTCAATCTTAGTATTTGATACGCTGTTATCCTCTCTTTGATGAAAAAAAGATGTAAAATTCCAGTTAAAAAAATTTTTTTCGCTGTTACGGATTACCAATTCACCGTTATCCTTTAAATGACAGGAAAAAGAAGGAAATAAACCGGTACCTGTTACTTCAATTTGATCCGTATCCGATTTCTGTATACAGACCTTACCAACCGCATTATCAATTTTCATACTATCTATTTCATTTGGATTAAATGCATTCTCATATTCTATCAAAGTCTGCTCCTTAGTAACGGAGTTGAAACCGTCTGCAATAAAACCAAACATGCTCAGCAGGGAAAATAGGGAACCTATTATGATAACAATGAGAAAAATGGCAAGACCAATGGCAATGGCCTTAATTACTTTTTGAAACTCTGTCATTTTATGTCTATCCCTCCAAACATACAGGTTGCATTAATGTAAAGAGTTGCCGATTCCTGACCGCCGAAAGAAGTTGCATTATTTGTCACTCCGCCAAAAATAGGAATGGAGGAGACCTTAATCTTTACGTTGGGAGGCACGATAATTTTCGCACCGCCAAAAATGACAGTCGCATCAATTGCTATTTCTCCCTGCAATACGGCATCTCTTAAATCCAATACGACGCTTCCGAAAACACTGTTTATACCGGCACCGTCAAAAACCTTGCCGGCATAATTTTCTCTTTTGCTGCCTAAGATACCGTTGATATCGTTATCATAAAATTTTGTATACCGGCTTTGTTG
>CAMJWQ010000254.1 GCA_946409475.1 uncultured Lachnospiraceae bacterium | reverse complement strand
TATATATTCTGCACCACTTTTTAATATCTTGTCCAGCAATATTTATTTACAACCGTTTATTTTGTGCATTTTTCACCGTATTTCATACGACAGGCTATAAAAGGTGAAGGGAAATATAGCAGCCCTTCACCTCATGATTGAAGCAAATATACTCTTACACCTATCTCAAATAATAATACAAATAAGCCCTCCCTTACTGTCATTGACTATTTTTTGCATGGTTTCCTGCAATTTTTCCTGGCTTTCCTCTCCTATCATGGCTATCTTGCTTTGGATACCGCTTTGTACCAGCTGTTCAACGGATTTACCAAAGATATTGGTTCCCCAGATACCCTCTTCTCCTTTTGCCTCGTCTTTGATATAGACCATTAAATCATTTGCCTGGTCTTCACTTCCCACGATAGGTGCTATTTCCGTTTCAATATTGGCACGTATCATATGAATGGAAGGGCTTTCCGCTTTTATTTTTACACCGTATTTATTGCCGTTTTTAATGACTTCCGGATTGGATAACAGTATTTCATCCTTAGCCGGATAAATAACACCATATCCTTTTCGCCTGACATCTCCCAAGGCATCCATGACCTTCACATATTCATTCTTCATTTTGGACAATTCCTTTAACATGGAAAGGAGCTGGTATTCTCCCTGTATTTCGGAACCTGTCAGGTCACTGAGAATTTCATAATAATAGCCGTCATCCACCTGCATCTGCAGCTTTACACAACCGTCGGACATATTGATCTGGTCTGCTTTCACTCTTTTTACATAAGGTGATTCAAAGGTAAAGTCCCTGCCGATAACATCTTTTATATAAGACATTTCTTTCATTAAATCTTTCGCATGATCAATGAGATCGGCCTTCATCTTATGACTGCCGGGGAGCATTTCCACCCATTTCGGCATATAAAATTCAATTCTGGAAATGGGAAATTCATAGAGTACCTTTTCCATGATATTTTTCACATCGTCTTTTCTAAGCTGCTCACAGTTAACCGCCATGGAAGTAACGCCGTATTTTTCCGCAATTTCATTCGCAACAGCCTTAGCCTCGTCTTTATAAGGCATCTGCGTATTTACCAACACCAAAAAGGGCTTATTTAAATTCTTTAATTCATGAATGGTTTTCTCCTCTGCCTCCAGATAAGCTTCCCTCGGCAGATCACCGATGGAGCCGTCGGTGGTAATGACAAGGCCTATGGTGGAATGGTTATTAATAACCTTTTTTGTTCCCAGCTCAGCTGCCTGGGTAAAAGGGATATCATAATCATACCAGGGAGTTTTCACTTTCCTTTCCTCGTTATTTTCAATATGTCCCGCCGCTCCTTCTACCATGTAACCGACACAGTCAATGAGGCGTATTTTCACGCTGCAGCCGTCAAACAAATCAATCTCAGCCGCTTCCTTGGGAATAAATTTCGGTTCTGTGGTCATGATTGTCTTACCTGCTGCGGATTGGGGCAGCTCATCTCTTGTTCTTTGCTTGCTGTGCTCATCGGTCATGTAAGGCAAAACCATTTGATCCATAAATCTTTTTATGAAGGTTGATTTTCCCGTTCGCACGGGACCAACAACACCTATGTAAATTTCACCATTCGTACGGGCCTGTATATCTTTATATACATTAAAATCTTCCATAAAATACCCCCTTGCTATGCTGTTACAATATATGCAAGAGGGGAAAACGTTATTCCTGATAGAATCTAATTTACTGATGTTTAAATATGTTTCTTACTTGTCCGTTAATCATTGGCCATCTAATTTCCCTTTTTCCTATTTTTCATCATTACCATAACAAATAGGCTAAAGTCAGGCATAATCCGATACAGAACATAAGCAGGCCGAAAGAAAAGCTGCCGACAATAAAACGGTTCATCCTTTTGATTTCTTCCCTGATTTTAGCAAATTGGAAAACATAGGATTTTTCCTCTTCTAATTTTTTCCCCTGCAATCTATGTTTTATTTTCCGTATATTATCAAATATAGTCCCCAGGACCTGGGTAAACCTGGTACCTACGACAGGCTCTTTGAATTCCTTTACATCCCGATAGACAGTCATCCGCAAAAGTGCAACAAAAGCATCGACCATATAATCCAGTATACGGCAGAAAAAAGCGAATATATTAGGCAATATGGAGAGAAACAGGGGACGGTATACCAGCTCCTCCATGGAAAGCCACCGGGGCCATGGATTTCTATACACAAGGACACCCTTATCATCCCTTCCCATCATAAGCTTCCGAATGACAATTACATAGAAAAAGATACCTATGGTTATGGAAATAAAGGCTCCTTTCATATTCAGCAGTGTGAAGAAGGCCGCAGGCTGTATTTCCGATGCCGTTCCTCTTAAAAAAGCCTCCGATGCCTTTCCTATGGGAATCATGATCCACTGCGGTACCATACCCATAACCGGCAGCAGCAGGGCGATACCTGTCAATAGATACTTTGTTACCCCCCTTATACCGGCTTCTGAGCCGCAGCCTTCCAAATTATTTTGAGCAATCCTGCCTTCCTTCCCGGTTTCCCTCTTTGGTAATTCCCTATTTTTCTCTATAAAAAGTGCAATATAAATTTTTAACATATAGGCAACGGTTAAACCACCTGCAAATAAAAAGCTCCATTCTACCGCCTGAAAGAAATTAACAAATTGTTTGTTCTCTGTTATATGGATACAGGAAACAATACTTTCATGTAAGAGGGTTTTACTGATATAACCGTTCCATAGTGGGATGCCTCCTATCCCCAGGGCTCCGGACAGAAAAAGAAAATGAAAAACGGGTTTCTTCTTTCCATAACCCCGTATGACATTTAAATCCGTACTCTGCCTGTCCATAAAAACAACCCCGGCAGCCAAAAACAGAAGTAATTTAAGGAAGGAATGATTTACCATATGGAGTACGGTGCCCTGGATAGCTATGGCATTTTCCCTGCCTAACAGGCAGGTCATGGCCAGGCCAATAATAATAAAACCTATTTGAGACATGGAGGAATAGGCCAGTATTTCTTTCATATCCTTGGAAAAAACGGCAAAAATTCCTCCCAAAACCATGGTTATGGTTCCTGAAAGCAATAAGAGCATTCCCCAATTGGTATCCTCCCTAAAAATAGTAACTGTCACTGCAATCATGCCGAAAAGTCCCGCCTTGGACAAAATGCCCGACAATAATGCCGTAGCCGGTGCCGGTGCTTCCCTATAGGACTTCGGAAGCCAAAAATGCAGGGGAAACATGCCTGCTTTTGCACTAAGTCCAAAAAGTATACAGGCACCTGCCGCATATAACAGCCTTCTTTGTTCTACTCCGCCGGAAGCCTGTAATAAAGCGTCGAAGTCAAGAGTTCCGGTTAAATGGTATAACATAAAAATACCAAGCAGGCTTACCAGTCCGCCGATAACAGCTATGGCCAAATAGGTGCCTGCTGCTCTTAAGGCCTTTTCATTTTCTTTATGGGCGACCCATTCATAGGAAATAAAGGACATCATCTCAAAAAACAGAAAGATCGTATAAAAATCTGCCGATAAAAAGATTCCCATGACAGTGCCAAGGGTTAACAGCATAGATACATAAAAACGTCCTGCTTTTGTATCCTTTTGTAAAAAGTCACGCGAAAAAAATGCTGCCGTCAGCCAGGAAAGATTGACAATATTCCCGTAGACCACACGAAATCCGTCCAGCTTAAAATTTATGCCCTCCAAACATATAGCAGAAATTTTTATTGCCATAGTTCCATGGGAGATCCATAAACAGGTCACTGCTATCATAAACAATTGGTTTATGAAAACAGTTATCATCATACCTAATTCTCCAAAGGTACTTTTTTTCTTTCCGATAAGATAAGTAAAAAGTGCACCTGCCATTGGCCATAGAACCAACAGGAGCAACATGATATTTCCCTGCATTGCAAACCTCCCTAAAATATTCCGTCCGCTACTTTCGTAAAAAAGCTCACCAACGGATAACTATAAATACCAAACAGTACAATTACCACAGAAAAAAGAATGAGAGGCAGTTTCATGAACCAGTTAGGATCCTTCGCTTCTCTCAGGCCGGCAGGCAAGGGATTAAAAAAAGCCCGGGCAACAATGGAAAACATGTAAATGCTTACCAGCAGTGCTGACAGAAAGAGGACGCCCCGCCCGATATAACCTCCTATGGTCCGGCTTGCAACAGCAGCCGCTGCCAAATTCCACTTGCTGATAAACCCTATGGTAAGAGGGACTCCAAAAAGCGATAGGGATGCAAGCGTAAAGGAATAAAAAGTAACGGGCATTTTTTTAGCCAGGCCATCCAGTTCATACACATATTCACATCCCGTTTGATGTAAAACGGCACCCGCTGCCAAAAAAGAGTTGATTTTCATGATACCGTGAAAAAACATATGGCACAAGGCCCCCAAAAGCCCAAGGGGACTCATTAAAGTAACTCCAAAGAGAATATAGGATAAGTTACTAATGGTGGAATAGGCAAGCCTCCTCTTAAAGTGCACTTCCTTCACCGCCATGGAGGAGGCAAATAATATCGTAATGATGGAAATACCCATAACCACCCACTGGGCAAAGCTTCCCTTTAAAAATTCCATACCGAAGCTATAATAGGTAATCCGGATAATGGCAAAAACACCACTTTTTACCACAGCAACGGCATGTAATAATGCCGTAACCGGAGTAGGCGCCACACAGGCCTCGGGAAGCCATTCATGAATGGGAAATATGGCAGCCTTTACTCCAAATCCGCAGAAGGTCATGATATACACAAATAACAGCATATTTCTCATACCTGCCGTTTCCCCGGTGTTTAATACCCCGCCGTAGATAAAATCCGAGGTTGTTCCGAAGGTAAGGACAAAAATCAAACCGATAAAGGCGAAGGCGGCTCCTCCCAAAGAATAATAAAGATATTTTCTGGTTGCCTTTATGGCCTTCTTCGTCATGGTATGCATCACTAAGGGTACGGTCACTAAGGTAAGCAGTTCATAGAAAAAATACATAGCCACCAGGTTGTCGGCGAAGGCAATGCCCAGGGTGATTCCATAGGTCATGGTATAGAATGTAAAAAAAAGATTCTCTCTTCCTTCCTTCTTCATATATTCGAAAGCATACAGGGTCGCAAAGGGCCATAAAAATGCTATCAAAGCCCCAAATACACAGGATAAGCCGTCAATATAAAAGGTAACGGAAAGATTACCCGTAAATTTTAATAAGGTAAAGCTGTTTTCCGGTCTCTGAAATAAGAGAAA
>CAMJWQ010000253.1 GCA_946409475.1 uncultured Lachnospiraceae bacterium | reverse complement strand
GAAACCATATATTAACTGTATTCATACAGAATATTATGGTTTCTCTCAAAATTCCCGCTTATTTAGTTTTATCTATGGCTGTTATTTTATGAGCAATGATTTGCCTGTCATCTCTTCCGGCTGTTTCATACCCATAATTTCAATTAAGGTAGGAGCAATATCTGCCAGACATCCACCTTGTCTTAAACGGTATCCTTCTTTATAATTTACCAGTATAAAAGGAACGGGATTCGTGGTATGAGCAGTAAAGCTTCCTCCATTTTCATAATCAATCAATTGCTCCGCATTTCCATGATCGGCACAAACAAATAAGGTTCCGCCTGCTTCTTTAATGGCTTCCACCGTTTTTCCCAGGCATTCATCCACTGCTTCAATTGCCTTTATGGCAGCGGTCTCCACCCCCGTATGTCCTACCATATCCGGGTTGGCAAAGTTTACAATAATTACATCATATTTATCGGATTTAATGGAGGAAGTTAATTTGTCGCAGACTTCAAAAGCACTCATTTCCGGTTTTAGATCATAGGTAGGTACCTTAGGGGAATTTACCAGTATTCTGTCCTCTCCGGGATTGGGCTCCTCCACTCCTCCGTTAAAGAAAAAGGTAACATGGGCATATTTTTCCGTTTCTGCTATTCTGGCCTGTGTCTTTCCGTTTGCCGCCAAAAATTCGCCAAAGGTATTGGTTATGGCTACCTTATGAAAGGCTACTGTTTTATTGGGAATGGTTATATCATATTCACAAAAGCATACATAAGTTGTATTTATCCTGTTTCCTCTTTCAAAGCCGGCAAAATTATCATCGCAAAATGTTCTGGTAATCTCTCTTGCCCGGTCCGGCCTGAAGTTAAAGAAGATAACGGAATCCCTGTCTTTTATGGTTGCTACAGGCCTTCCGTCCTTCAATACTACCGTAGGTAAAACAAATTCATCATTTTTTCCTTTATCGTAGGACTGCTGCACAGCCTCCGGTGCAGAAGCTGCCATTACCCCCTCCCCTAAGGTTAATGCCTTATAAGCCAATTCCACACGATCCCAGCGGTTATCCCTGTCCATGGCATAATATCGGCCTGAAACAGAAGCGATTTCTCCAATACCGATTTCTTTCATTTTCGCTTCCAAGGCCTCCACAAAGCTTTTTCCCGATGCCGGGGGAGTATCTCTTCCATCTAAAAAGCAATGTACATACACCTTTTCTAAATTCTGCTTTTTTGCTAATTCCAATAAACCATACAAATGGGTATTATGACTATGAACGCCTCCATTGGATAATAAACCAAATAAATGTAAGGCACTGTTATTTTCCCTTGCATTTTTACAAGCCTTTAATAAGGCTTCATTTTCAAAAAAGGTTCCCTCCTGAATTTCCTTTGTGATTCTCGTTAATTCCTGATAAACAATTCTTCCTGCTCCCATATTCAGATGACCGACCTCCGAATTTCCCATCTGTCCTTCCGGAAGGCCCACTGCCATACCGCTGGCATTTCCTTTTGCAAAAGGATATTTCTCTTTCAGCATATCCATAACAGGAGTTTTTGCCTTGGCGATGGCATTTCCTTCTATTTTATCATTTAATCCATATCCATCCAGTATCATTAATACGGTAGGTTTCTTTTTCATATTGCACTCCTTCTCTATTGAAAAATAGTTATTCGGGCGGAACCCAAAAAACACTTTCCAGGGTTATGAGCCCTAAAAAATGTATTGACTATACAGCAGCTTATTATCTCAAGTGTAATGCAAAAGGCGGTATCTATAATGGAACCGCCATCATAAATACCCTCCTTATGCAGCCGACACTATTTATAATTTACAATTTTACCAAAATCCGCTTTTAAAGCCGCTCCTCCAACCAGACCGCCGTCAATATCCGGTTGTGCAAAAAGTTCAGGGGCACTGGAAGCAGATACACTTCCGCCATATTGTATACGAATTTCAGATGCCGTATCTTCGCCGTAGATTTCTAAAATGCATGTGCGGATTGCTGCACAAACCTCCTGAGCCTGCTCCGTCGTTGCAACCTTTCCTGTCCCGATGGCCCAGATGGGTTCATAAGCAATTACTGCTGTTTTAGCTTGTTCCGCCGTCACATTTAAAAAGGCGATTTTAATCTGTTGACGGATAAAATCAATGGTTACACCCTGTTCTCTTTGCGTTAAGCTCTCACCGCAGCAGACAATAGGTGTAATACCGTGTTCAAAAGCCTTCAGCACTTTTTTATTAACGGTAACATCTGTTTCCGCAAAATACTCTCTTCTTTCAGAATGTCCGATGATTACATATTTTACCCCTACATCCGTTAACATGGAAGGCGAAATTTCTCCTGTATAAGCACCGCTTTCTTCATAATACATATTTTCGGCACCAATTTTAATGTTCGTTCCCTTCGCTGCTTCCAAAGCAGGAATGATATCGATTGCAGGAACACAAAATACCACATCTGCCTCATCGTTTGCTACCAATGGTTTTAATTCATCAATCAATGCAACTGCCTCACTTGGCGTCTTATTCATTTTCCAGTTACCGGCTATGATTTTTTTACGCATGCTATATCTCTCTTTTCTTATTCTATTATTTTTTTACAATTCCTCCGGAATAAAACCGGTTACCACTAACCTTTTTATTCCAAATTATTTTTATATATTTCATTTATTTATCATTAGCTGCCACGACACCGGGAAGTTCCTTTCCTTCTAAAAATTCCAGGGATGCTCCGCCGCCTGTGGAAATATGTGTCATTTTATCTCCAAAGCCTAAGATATTAACAGCAGCCGCACTGTCTCCGCCTCCGATAATAGTGGTAGCATCAATTTCGGCTAAAGCTTTTGCCACAGCAATCGTTCCGGCCGCATAATTAGACATCTCAAATACGCCCATCGGTCCGTTCCAGACAACGGTCTTAGCTGATTTTACGGCATCCGCATAAAGGGCCTGGGTTTTCGGTCCGATATCAAGGCCCATTTCATCAGCTCCCATTTCTCCCTCTTCCACCGTTCTAAAAGAGACATCGTTAGAGAATTCTTTTGCAACTACGGAATCAACAGGAATTAACATTTTAACACCTTTTGCTTTTGCTTTATCCATCATTTCTTTGGCATAATCCAGATAATCAGCCTCTACTAAGGATTTTCCTACTTCTTCTCCTTTAGCCTTCATAAAGGTATATGCCATACCACCGCCAATGATTAACGTATCCACTTTATCAAGAAGGTTGTTAATAACGGAAATTTTACTGGAAACCTTTGATCCGCCCAGAATAGCAACAAAGGGTCTGACAGGATTATTAACGGCATTTCCAAGGAAATCAATCTCCTTCTGCATTAAGTAACCCACAACCGCAGTTTTCACATACTGAGTAACCCCCACATTGGAGCAATGTGCCCTGTGGGCAGTTCCGAAAGCATCATTCACAAAAACATCTGCTAAAGTAGCAAGGTCTTTGCTGAAGGCTTCTCCATTCTTTGTTTCTTCCGCACGATAACGGGTATTTTCCAATAAGATAACCTCTCCGTCCTTCATCGCTTCTACCGCAGCTTTTGCATTAGGTCCTACCACCTCGGAATCTGCCGCAAATTTTACTTCCTGATTCAATAATTCAGAGAGCCTTTTGGCTACAGGCGCCAGTGATAATTCCGGTTTTGGTTCTCCCTTGGGTTTACCGAGATGGGAACACAGGATTACTTTTCCGCCGTCGGCAATTAACTTTTTAATAGTAGGCAATGCAGCTACTAATCTGTTTTCATCTGTGATTTTTCCTTCCTGTAAAGGTACGTTAAAATCACATCTTACCAGGGTACGAAGACCCTTGACATTAATATCATCAACTGATTTTTTATTAAGCATTTGATAGCCTCCTTTTCATTCACTAAAAAAGTGTCTTCGACACATCAACTCCCCTACCCCTCATTCTTGAGGGAGAAGACACTTTGCCCGCCGAATGCAGTCACGCAGTGACATCTTCTTATGCATTCGTGTGCATCTCCCCGGAGGGTTTTATTTCATAGGACGCAATTTCCTGTGAAATAAAAAAATGGACCCGATCCTTCGATCGGACCCATCTTAGGATCTAATTATCTGTAAACAATGTTCTTATGCTAATTCAGAGAAGAATTTAATGGTTCTTACCATCTGGCTTGTATATGAATTTTCATTATCATACCAGGAAACAACCTGAACCTGTGTATCACCATTCGGTAATGCGGATACCATCGTCTGCGTTGCATCAAATAATGAACCAAATCTGCTTCCGATAACATCGCTGGAAACGATTTCGTCCTCCGTGTATCCAAAGGATTCCGTAGTCGCAGCCTTCATAGCAGCATTAATCTGATCTTTTGTTACAGCACCCTTAACTACGGCAATGAGGATTGTTGTGGATCCCGTAGGGGTAGGAACACGCTGGGCAGATCCGATTAATTTACCGTTCAATTCAGGAATAACAAGACCGATAGCTTTTGCAGCACCTGTGGAATTAGGAACAATATTAAGGGCAGCTGCACGTGATCTTCTTAAATCGCCTTTTCTTTGCGGTCCGTCAAGAGTCATCTGATCTCCCGTATAAGCATGTACGGTTGTCATGATACCTGACTGAATTTCGGCCAAATCATTTAATGCTTTCGCCATGGGAGCCAGGCAGTTTGTTGTACAGGATGCTGCGGAAATTACGGTATCGCTTGCCTTTAATGTATTATGATTTACGTTATAAACGATTGTAGGAAGATCATTACCGGCCGGAGCAGATATAACAACCTTTCTTGCCCCTGCTTTTACATGAGCTTCTGCTTTTGCTTTTGATGTATAAAAACCGGTGCATTCAAGTACAACATCCACACCGATTTCTCCCCAGGGAAGTTCTTCAGCATTAGCTTTTGCATAAATCTTAATCTCTTTTCCGTCTACTGTAATGGAATCTTCCCCAGCTGTTACGGTATCAGCTAATGCATATTTTCCTTGTGATGAATCATATTTTAACAAATGAGCCAGCATTGAGGGGCTTGTTAAATCATTGATTGCTACTACTTCATATCCTTCTGCACCGAACATTTGTCTGAACGCAAGACGTCCGATACGGCCGAAACCATTAATTGCTACTTTTACTGCCATATTCGATTCCTCCTAAAGTTTAAATATAATTTTATAAATGAATTTACTTGTTAAAAATCCATCAACCTAGTTCATTTTACCTAAAATGCCCATAAAATTCAAGCACTAATTTCAGATTTTGCGCTGGTTTTATATTTCTTTTATATTTTTAACA
>CAMJWQ010000252.1 GCA_946409475.1 uncultured Lachnospiraceae bacterium | reverse complement strand
TCTTTAGGCTTTTTACATCAAGCAATACGTTTCTCATTATTCATACCTCCTACATCTGACTTGCCTTCCGTTTTGTAAATCAGTAAGCTCAATACGCTTCCTGGTACATTCCTCACAAGCATACTGACAGCGTGGGGCAAAGCGACAACCTTTTGGCATATCATATAAGCTTGGAACCAATCCTTCTAATGTGCGAAGCCGTTTTATGTCTTCGTTGATATCCGGAATAGAATTCATTAATCCAATGGTATAGGGATGTTTAGGATTTTCAAACAGTTCCATTGTTTTGGATTTTTCAACGATATCACCGGCATACATAACAGCTACTTCGTCTGCCATCTCCGCAATAACTCCTAAATCATGCGTAATAATGATAATAGCCATATTTAATTCTTTTTGCAATGATTTAAGCAAATCCAAAATCTGTGCCTGAATGGTTACATCTAACGCAGTTGTAGGTTCATCTGCAATCAACAGCTCGGGATCACCGGCCAAAGCCATAGCTATCATAACACGCTGTCTCATTCCTCCCGATAACTGATGAGGATATTCATCTACTCTTTTGCCCGCCTCCGGTATTCCTACCAGTTCAAGCAAATGAATGGCCTGTGCTCTTGCCTCTTTTTTATTCATGCCCTTATGCAGTATTAATGATTCCTCAATTTGATTTCCAATTGTAAAAACCGGATTTAAAGACGTCATCGGCTCCTGAAAAATCATCGAGATTTTATTTCCTCTCAGTTTTCTCATTTCCTTTTCCGGCAGCTTTAATATATCAATTCCGTCAAAGAGAATACTTCCGCCTTCATATCGTCCATTCGTGGGATCAATTAATCTCATAATCGATAAACTGGTCACACTTTTACCACAGCCTGACTCGCCAACTATACCAAGCACCTTTCCTCTTTCCAATGAAAACGATACTCCGTCCACTGCCTTTGCAACACCGGCATCTGTATAAAAATAAGTTCTTAAATCGCTTACTTCCAATAAACTCATAGTTTCCCTCCTAACCAATATAAATCTCGTGAGGGGTATGGGATAAATCCTCAACGCCATTCTCTGTTACTAGTACGTCATCTTCCGTCCTAACACCGCAATCATTAGGAAAATACAAGCCAGGTTCAAGAGTAAATATCATTCCCGGATAAAGCACCGTTTCATTTCCTATAACAATTTGCGGACATTCATGAATTTGTATGCCGATCCCATGACCCAATCCACGCAATGCAAAGTTATCCAGTCCCTCACGTAAGAATACTGCCCGGTGAGCAGCTTCAACCTCTTTTGCAAGTACCCCTGGACGAATTGCCTCAAGCGCCCTATCTTGAGCTTCCTTCACAAGGTCAAAAATATGTTTATGGTCTTTTGAAACATCTCCAAACAGTAAGGTTCTCGTCATATCAGAACAATATCCGTTTTTAAAAACGCCAAAATCAATAACCGCCATATCTCCATTTTCTATTTTCTTTGAGGTAGGAAATGCATGCGCCAATGCTCCTCTTGGTCCTGAACCTACAATTGTATCAAAGCTCAAACCATCCGCGCCTGCTTTGTTTGCCTGATAAGCCAGCTCATCTGCGATATCCTTTTCTGTCATACCAAGCTTTAATAATGGCATTGTTTTCTCAAAGGCTGTTTCCGCACAATGGATGGCAGCTTTTGTCAGATTAATTTCCTCATCATCTTTTATCATTCTTTGTTCTAAAAAATATTCCTGTTCATAGGTCAGCTCCAAACTTCCAAGTTTTTCCTTCAGAGGGAAATATTCGTCCAGTGTCAGTGAAGCTTCCATTACCAGGCGCACAACTCCCGCTTTATGTATCATTTCTGCCACCGAACCCAAACGGTCGCTTGAACACTCAATAACCTGTACATGAATACTTTGTTCTTGTGCCTGGGTAGTATAGCGTTTATCAACTACCATTGAAGCTGTGTTATCTGTAATAAGCAGATAGCCCAGACTTCCTGTAAATCCTGAATAATATCTTCTATTTCCATAAGACGTAAACAAAGCCCCGTCCAGTTTCCGGTCTCTTAAATACTGACGTATACCAGATAATCTCTTTTTATATCTTTCCGCCTGATCCATTTCCCGCCCCCCTACTTTTTTTGCTTTGAATCAAATGCATCCCTTAAACCGTCACCAATAAAGTTGATGCTCAAAACTGCCAAGAGAATACAAGATCCGGCCGGAAGCCATTGCCATGGGCGTGATGTAAGTGTGGCAATACTATTGGCATCCATAAGCATATTTCCCCAACTGGCGGTCGGAAGCTGTACACCGACGCCAAGATAGCTCAAAGATGCCTCTGTCAAAATGGCATATGCCATTCGCATCGTTGCTTCTACAATAATAGGTGCCATTACATTGGGAATAATATGTGAAAAAATAATCAGATAGTCAGAAGCTCCGAGAGAAACGGCCGCCTGAACATATTCTATTTCACGTACTCGCAAAATTTCACCGCGAACCAGGCGGGCAGTCGCCGTCCAATTACACAGGCCCATAATAATCATAATATTATAGATACTTGGTTTCAAAATTGTTGCAATAATAATAATCAAAAACATAACCGGAAAGCAATTTACAACGTCTACACAACGCATAATAATCGTATCTATTTTCCCACCAAAATAACCAGAAACGGCCCCTAATAATACGCCAATAATCGTGGAAATACCAACGGCCACCAATCCAACACTCATTGAAACACGTGCCGCATATAACAGACGGCTGAATTCATCTCTTCCGACACTATCTGTTCCCAGGATTGTACCGCTTTCCCGCGGTGACATATTTTTTATTATAGAGCCTGTTTCTGATTTTAATGATACATAAGGATCATTTACTACGATAAGGGGTGCAAATAATGCGGTTAAAATCATAATTAATATAACCGTTGTCCCAATAAGCGCTAATTTGTTTTTGCTAAACCTTTTCCATGCATCTGATTGAAAAAATATGTTTTTCTTCTTGTTCTCTACTCTTTTTCCCATATTCTCTCTCCTAATATCGAATTCTCGGATCTACGAGGGAATACATTATATCCGCGATCAGATTCCCGAGTAATACTAATATAGCCGTGAACAATGTCAATCCCATAAGCACCTGATAATCACGATTATTAATAGCATCTACACCTAATAATCCCATTCCGGGCCAGCCAAATACCTTTTCTATAATATAAGCACCGCCAAATAAGTTTGGTATTGACTGACCAAAAATAGTGATAACCGGAATCAGTGAATTCTTTAGAGCATGTTTATATATGACTCTCTTTTCAGATAATCCTTTTGCACGGGCTGTTCTCACATAATCCTGATTCAAGGTTTCTATCATACTTGATCTTGCAAAACGCATTACCTGAGCCAGATTAGCCAGGGCCATTACCAATGCCGGCATTACCAGATAACGTAACTTATGTAAAACCAAAGCCATACCTGTTCCGCGAAACATACTTGAACCAAAGCCGGAGGTCGGAAACCAATCTAATTTTAATGCAAATATGTATATCATGCCCATGCCAAAGAAAAAGCTTGGAACTGAAATTCCGATAAAAGAAAAAAAGGTCAGTCCATAATCTCCTTTGGAATATTTATGGGTAGCGGAATATACTCCCAGCGGAATTCCCACAATATAACTGAAA
This sequence comes from uncultured Lachnospiraceae bacterium, assembly GCA_946409475.1. GTDB lineage: Bacteria > Bacillota > Clostridia > Lachnospirales > Lachnospiraceae > CAMJWQ01. The sequence continues at coordinate 1,608 of CAMJWQ010000252.1, read as the reverse complement.
ATAAATGCTGTTACGGTTAATAATAAGGTTGCCGGTAATCTTTGTAAAATCATATCAAGTATGACCTGTCCGTTATATGTGCTATAACCAAAGTTTCCCTGCACTAATTCCTTTAGCCAGCTCCAGTACTGAACGATGATAGGGTCATTTAAGCCAAGTGCCTCACGAGCACGCTGAAGCGACTCGCTTGAGGTTCGCGGACTAATCATTCCGGTTAATGGACCACCCGGAGCCATTTTCATAATAAAAAAGGTTAAAACAGTAATTCCAAATATGACCGGGATCGCCTGGACCAAACGTTTTCTAATATATTTATTCATTTAACTTTTCCTCCTTACCCTTTATATTTTTCCTGTACTTCCGGAATAAATAAATCGGCACTGCAAATATGAAATATATATCCTTCCAGTGATTTTGCAAATTTATTGTATTTTCCCATTGTCAGACCATCACAAAATGGTATTGCTTCGGAATAGTCCAAAGCAATCATATCAGGCGCAAGTTTCCTTACCGTCTCTGCCAATGTCGTATCATAGCTCTCATATGTTATTACTTGATCAAATAAACCGGATTCCTGTACGTCCTGTGCATCAATCTTTGATGCAATTGCAATCTTCTTTTCATCCTTTGTAAAGAGAAATGCACTGCTTCCGACAGTATCGACACCAGGAATAAAGGTGGTCATCGGATCGCAGCCTTCTGATGTAATGATTAAATATAAATCAATATTTTTCTCTTTTAGCTTTTCTATTACATCAGTGATGATTTTTTTATTATATGTATAATCCTTCATATACTACCTCCAAATATCCTGCTTGATTGCCTCTTTTTGCATTATCTCATCCAGAACCCTACACCCAAAGAGAAATGAGTCTGCCAAAATACTTTCGTCATTCCCATGTACTTTAGGCAGTACCACATCAAAGGAATCTCCCATAAGCAGCGGCGAAAAACCGTAAACCGTACTTCCTGCACATCCAAAAAATCTTCCGTCTGTCCGTCCTAATGCAAGCATAGGTAAAACTTTTCCGTCAAAACCGTTCTTTTTACATGCCTCTGACATCTCTTGCACAAGTGCCTTTACTTTTGCGGCATCAAAAGAATTCTCAAATCCCTCTTCATAAGCTGCTATCTCATATCGAACAGGAAGTCCTTCCAATTGCTTATTTAAAAAGCTTATGATATCCTCTGCTTTTGTGTATGGCAGCACTTTGAATTCCAATGTAATCTCTGCCCTGGAGGGAAGCACATTATTTCGTTCACCAATCTGGTAATTTCTCGCTGTAATACTGTTCTTTCCGGCATATGCAAGAATATCTCCGGCTACCGAATTATCCCATTCATCACTTCCTACGATATTTTTCATTTCCATATAGGTAGCATAGCTTCCACAGTTTAAGTCTTTTTCCGCTGCAAAAATATTCTTTAAACCTGCTGCAAGCTTAAGCATTGCCTGATTATCACCCGGTGCACTTGCATGACCACCTTTTCCGTCAGCCCAAAGCCGAACCTTACATACCGCTTTTTCGCCAACTGTCAGCATCATGTAATTATTTCCGTTAATATAAAGGGGAAAACCGCCTCCTTCTTTTATTACTACAGCGTCCT
>CAMJWQ010000251.1 GCA_946409475.1 uncultured Lachnospiraceae bacterium | reverse complement strand
ATATTGAAGAAGTGAGAAAAGAGGTGGATTTTCGCAAAAATTTTTCCGGTTCTTTTATAGGAACCGGAAGGGAAATAAAGAAGATAAAAAGAGAAGAAACAAATATTTTTTATAATAAAATGAAAGCCGGAAAAAAAGTAATCGCAGTAGAACTGGATCCGCCCTACGATGCAAGATCCGAACGTATCATGGAATGTGCCAATATTTTAAAAGCACAGAAGATAGATATGATAACCTTCGCCGATTCCCCTATGGGCAGAGGAAGAGTGGACTCCATATCCATGGGGATTAAAGTGCTCCATGAAGTCGGGGCATCCGTTATGCCTCATATTGCCTGCAGGGATAAGAATATGATTGGTATGCGTGCGGGAATACTGGGAGGGTATTTAAACCATATCCGCAATTTGCTATTGGTTACGGGAGACCCGATACCCAGTAATGACCGTATGGATATTACCGGAGTATTTGATTTTAATTCCATAAAGCTTATGGAATTTGTGAAAGAAATGAATGAGGAGCATTTTTCCGAGGATCCTATTTATTACGGCGGTGCGTTAAATTACAATCGTACCAATCTGGATTTTGAAATAGAGCGTATGAAGAAAAAAATAGCGGCAGGAGCTTCCTATTTCTTAACGCAGCCTATATTTTCGACAGAGGATATTGAAAAAATAATGTATATTAAAAAGAAAGCGGATGCAAAAATATTATGCGGCATTATGCCCCTGAGAAGGAGAGAGGGTCGGTATCATGGCTTCGAAGAATCTTATTGCAAGGCTGGATTCCATAGCCGACGGTTATTATTTTATGCTGCCCTTCAATCGGGTACATCTGGTGGAGGCCATAATCGGAAAGCCTGAAGACCGGTAGGCAGCAAAGTATATGAATAGCAGGAAAAGCCCCAAAGCATTAAAATGTACGGCATGACGGATATGCCGCTGTAAAAGTGACAGAGGCAGATAACCGGTGCTGCGTTGCGTGAGCTTTGGTGAATAACGGCACAGTACTGGAATTTAAGAAGGAGAGAACGGATATGACAAGGAAAGAATTCTTACAGCTCTTAGAAAGTAATAAGCCCGTCTTTTTAGATGGTGCAACCGGCTCAAATCTCCAGAAACGGGGTATGCCCAAAAATGTGTGTCCGGAAAAATGGATTCTGGAAAACAGGGATATAATGCTGACTCTGCAAAGGGAGTATGTTAGGGCCGGCAGTCAGATTTTATATGCCCCGACCTTTACGGCAAACCGCATTAAATTAGAAGAGTATGGCTTAGAAAAGGATATAGGAAAAATCAATAGGGAATTAGTGGATATCTCGAAGGAAGCCGCTAAGGGAAAGGCTTTTGTTGCAGGTGACCTGACTATGACAGGCCGGCAGCTAAAGCCTATGGGTGCTATGGATTTTGAGGAATTGGTAACGGTCTATAAAGAACAAATCGGCATTTTGGCAGAAGCCGGAGTGGATCTTCTCATTATTGAAACCATGCTGAGCCTGCAAGAGAGCAGAGCCGCCCTTATTGCTGCAAAAGAAACCTGTGATTTACCCGTAATGATTACGTTAACCTTTGAAGGAGACGGCAGAACACTTTACGGAACAGCTCCTGAAGCGGCTGTCGTGGTGCTTCAAGAGCTGGGTGCTGATGCCGTAGGTGTCAACTGTTCGGCAGGTCCGGATCAGATGATTCCTTTTATAAAATCCATGAAAAAATATGCCACAGTGCCTATTATTGCAAAGCCTAATGCAGGCCTTCCCGGTTTGACCGAAACAGGGGAAACGGTCTACGATATGGAGAAGGATACCTTTGTCCGGCATATGAAGGAAATGATTCGGGCGGGTGCTAATCTGGTGGGAGGCTGCTGCGGTACTACGCCGGCCTATATCGCTGAATTGGTAAAGGAAACGAAGAATAATGAGACCATACCGGCATTAGAGAGAAAAAAAAGATGTCTTTCCTCGGAACAGAATGTGTTAGAGATTCCTTTAGACGGCAGATTTATGGTCATAGGAGAACGTATCAATCCCACCGGCAAGAAAAAGCTGCAGGAGGAGCTCCGAAATCAAAATTATGAGATGATTGTGGAATTTGCCATACAGCAAAAGGAATGCGGGGCTTCCCTATTAGATGTGAATGTGGGAATGAGCGGCATAGACGAAAAGCAGACCATGCTTACAGCCATGGAGGAGATTGTGCAAAGAGTCAATCTTCCCTTATGCTTTGATTCCAGCCATGTCGATGTGTTAGAGGCTGTTCTGCGCAGATATCCGGGAAGAGCCCTGGTAAATTCCATATCCCTGGAAGCAGATAAGATTAACCGGCTGCTCCCCATTGTGAAGCAATATGGAGCCGCTTTTATCCTTCTTCCTCTGTCGGACGAAGGCTTACCGGCTGCCGCAGATGAAAAAAATGAAATCATAAGAACTATTTTAAAGCATGCGGCGGAAATGGGCATGTCGAAGGAAGATATTGTAGTAGACGGCCTGGTCACAACGGTGGGAGCTAATCCGAAAGCGGCATTGGAAACCTTGGATACCATAGCCTATTGCAAAGAAAAGCTTTCCCTTGCCACGGTCATAGGACTTTCTAATATTTCATTTGGTTTACCGGAAAGAACGTATGTTAACGCTGCCTTCTTAAACCTGGCCATTCAATCCGGGCTTACTATGGCAATTGCCAATCCTTCTCAGGAGCTTTTGGTACACTCGGCCTTTGCCACTGATCTGTTGCTGAATAAAAAAGACGCCGGTATGGCATATATTAACAGGATACAGCAATGGAAGAACAGGAAGGACAGCCGGCAGGAGCCAGCTGACGTAACGGTTAAGCAGGAAATTAAAATAGAGGATAAGATATACGATTCCGTATTAAAGGGAAATAAAAAAGGAATTCTTACAGAGGTCAAATCCTGTCTGGCTCATGGCGGCAGGCCGTCTTTTATTGTTGATCAGATTTTAATTCCTGCCATTAATCAGGTAGGAGATTTATTTGATAAGCAGAAATATTTCCTGCCCCAGTTAATAGCCAGTGCAGAGGCTATGAAAGCCGCCATTGAATATTTGGAGCCGCTGCTTGCCGGTGATGATAAGGAGCAGGAGAAAGCCGCTATCGTAATTGCTACGGTGGAAGGGGATATCCATGATATCGGAAAAAATCTGGTGGCTCTGATGCTGAAAAATTATGGCTTTCGTATTATAGATCTTGGAAAGGATGTAAAGAAGGAAGTAATCATTGAAGCCGCAATTCGGGAAAAGGCAAAGGTCATTGCCCTTTCCGCCTTAATGACAACCACCATGCAGGAAATGAGGAATGTCATTCATTCTGCAAGAGAAAAAGAACTGGATTCCAAAATCATTATCGGCGGGGCGGTCATTACGCAGGATTATGCCGATGAAATCGGAGCAGACGGCTATTCTAAGGATGCGGCCGACGCTGTTAAGCTGGTTCACCATTTATTAGGGCTGGAGCAGTGAAAATCCGCATTCCCCGGTTATTTTACGGAACAGGTCCTTCGTTTAAATATTGACAAAAAAATGAAATCTTGTTAGAATAAAAAGCAATTACATACAGTTTAGGACGAAGTCGTCTTCTATTACCTCGTCTTTACGGCGAGGTTTATTTTTGATTTATAGGAAAGACCTTGTTGCTATAATGTGTTAAAGCCTGTGATTTTCCTGTAAATCAAAATCATGAAAAAGGTGGTATTGTTATGAGAAAAATAGTGCTGTCCATATTAGTGGATAATACTTCCGGCGTATTAAGCCGCATATCCGGTCTATTCAGCCGGCGCGGTTATAATATTGACAGTTTAACGGTGGGAGTAACGGCGGATCCCCGTTATTCAAGAATAACCGTAGTAGCCCAGGGGGACCAAACAGAACTGGAACAGATAGAAAAGCAGCTGGCGAAATTAGAGGATGTTATTGACATCAAACAGCTGAAGGAGGATAATTCCGTCTGCAGAGAGTTAATCATGGTCAAAGTCCTTGCCAACGAAAAATCCCGGCAGGCTATTATTTCCGTCGCCGATATTTTCAGGGCAAAAATTGTAGATGTACAAAAGGATGCTCTCATAATAGAGCTAACGGGAAATCAGGCAAAGGTGGAAGCCTTTATTAACCTGTTGGAGGGCTACGAAATTTTAGAACTTGCCAGAACGGGCATTACAGGATTGTCAAGAGGAATTGCAGATGTAAAAATGTTTGATGAAAAGGGAGAGGTATATTCCCTTGTAGATAAAAATAGTAAGGAATAAGAAGCATTTTTTATAGTTTCTTTGCGGTTCTGACCATGCCCATGGTCACATTTGATTTTAAGTATGATAATATTGGGAATAGTAGTTTAAAGTATAACTATAATTTATAATAGCTATATATAATATATATTAGTTTTATAAGGCAGATTGTGATACCATTAAGTCAATGAACATAAAAATATGATGTAAAATTTATAGGAGGAAAAGAAAATGGCTAAAATTTATTATCAGGAAGATTGTAATCTTTCTTTATTGGAGGGAAAAACAATTGCCGTAATCGGTTACGGAAGTCAGGGACATGCACATGCATTAAATGCTAAGGAATCCGGTGCCAATGTCATTATTGGTCTGTATGAAGGAAGTAAATCATGGGCAAAGGCCGTTGCACAGGGATTTGAAGTATATACGGCAGCGGAGGCTGCAAAAAAAGCGGATATCATCATGATTCTTATTAATGATGAAAAGCAGGCAAAAATGTATAAGGAATCCATTGAACCTAATTTGGAAGCGGGAAATATGTTAATGTTTGCCCACGGTTTTGCCATTCATTTCGGACAGATTATCCCGCCTAAAGACATTGATGTTGTTATGATTGCTCCCAAGGGACCCGGACATACGGTAAGAAGCCAGTATCAGGAGGGAAAAGGTGTTCCCTGTCTTATTGCCATATATCAGGATGCAACAGGTAAGGCACATGATATGGGTCTTGCTTATGCATTGGCAATCGGCGGTGCCAGAGCAGGAGTATTGGAAACGACCTTCAGAGAAGAAACGGAAACGGATTTATTCGGTGAACAGGCCGTATTATGCGGCGGAGTTACGGCTCTTATGAAATGCGGCTTTGAGGTTTTGGTAGAAGCCGGATATGAACCGGAAAGTGCTTATTTTGAATGTATCCATGAAATGAAATTAATTGTGGATTTAATTAACGAAAGCGGTTTTGCAGGAATGCGCTATTCCATTTCCAATACGGCTGAATACGGGGATTACATCACAGGACCTAAGATC
>CAMJWQ010000250.1 GCA_946409475.1 uncultured Lachnospiraceae bacterium | reverse complement strand
ATGGAAATACGTTGGGGAAAACAGGGGAAAATTATCGGACTGGCAGGGAAAAACGGTGCGGGAAAGTCTACATTGGCAAAGATCCTCTGTGGCTTATTTAAATGTAAGAGTGGAAGCATTCTATTGGACGGAAAAATAGTTGACCAAAAGACACTGACAAGAAAAACGTATTTTGTGATGCAGGATGCGGATTACCAGCTGTTTACGGAAAGCGTGAGGCAGGAATTAGTGCTTGCGGAAAAGAAAAATCATATTCTAAAAGACAAGCATATGATTTTACGGCAATGCGGATTATCCGGTTCAGAGGAAAAACATCCCCTGTCTTTGTCCGGTGGTCAGAAGCAGCGTCTTACCATTGCCGCAGCGGTCGCAGCAGACAGTGATATTATAGTGCTTGATGAACCTACCAGCGGCTTGGATGGATTTCATATGCGCCGGCTGCGGGAAATAATGATACAAATGAAATCTCAGGGGAAATTGATTTTTGTGATCACCCATGATGGAGAATTTATGCATCATCTATGTGATGAGGTGATCAGCTTGAAAGGCAGGGATACTAAGTGAAAGAAAAAAGAAAAAATCCGATGAAGGAAATCCTGGGTTTTGCCGGAGATAAGAGGAAGGAGCTCATGAAGGCACGAACACTGTCTGTTTTGTCTGTTTTGGCCGGATTTATGCCTTACCTATGTATAGCAATAGTATTAAATGGGATATTAGAGAAAACATTGGAGTTTTCCGGTGTGGTTATACTTCTCTTGGCAGCGTGGGCCGGGTATCTGATGAAAACACTTTTATTTAATAAAGCGACCATGATGTCACACAGGGCGGCATATCAGATTATGAAAAATATCCGAATAAAGTTGATGGATAAGCTGGCGAAAATGCCAATGGGAGAGATTCAAAAAAAATCTGCCGGAGAAATAAAACATCTTGTAATAGACGATATAGAGCAGCTGGAATACCCTCTGGCTCATGCCATACCGGAGCAGATGGGGTATAGGCTTCTGCCTGTTCTGGTGGTAGTTTTTCTGATCCTGATAGATATCAGACTGGCGCTGGCTTCATTGGCATCTGCGGTACTTGGGACGCTGGCATACAGTGGGATCATGCTGGGACGCAAAGATATGATGAAGAGATACATGGAAGCGAATGCGGTGATGAATGGAACCATCGTGGAGTATATCAATGGAATGGAGGTGATCAAGGCCTTTAATCAGGGAGATACTTCGTTTAAAAAATTCCATACGGCGGTTTTACAAGTAAAAGAGATGACTATAAAATGGTACCGAAGATGCTGGCCTTATATGAGCCTTGGGCAGGCGATTATGCCATCCTGTATGGCATTTGTACTTCCGGTCGGGATTCTTTTGCTGAAAAACGGTTCCATAACACAGGGAGAACTGATTACGTCCATTGTACTTGCTTTAGGAATTGTGGGCGCATTGCAGAAACGGATGGAGTTTAGAGAGCATGAAGCCGTATTTTATGAGCTGCAGCCTAAAATAGCGGCAGCTTTGGATGCGGCTGAGTTGGAAACCGTGAGGGACACAACAGGAGATGGCATTAATGGAGCAGTGAAAGAGTTTACTATTGAATTTAAAAAGGTATCTTTTTCTTATGATAAACAAGAGGTGCTGCATGATATCTCATTTAACATACCACAGGGAACATCAACGGCAGTGATAGGGCCATCCGGATCCGGTAAATCAACTCTGGCAAAGCTTTTGAACCGCTTCTGGGATGTGACCGAAGGAGAAATACGGATTGGAGGAAGAAACCTAAAGTCCTTCAGTATGAAGGAATTGACCGGTATGGTCAGTTATGTGTCACAGGATACCTTTCTGTTCGGACGCTCCATTATGGATAACATTCGGATCGGAAAGCCGGATGCCACTGATGAGGAAGTGATGAAAGCAGCCGGATTGGCGCAGTGCGAAGAATTCATACAACGATTTCCGGAAGGGTATCATACGAATGCGGCAGATGCCGGGAAACGGTTATCCGGTGGAGAACGGCAAAGGATTGCCCTTGCCAGGGCTATTTTAAAAGATTCACCTATTGTCATCCTTGACGAGGCAACGGCATTTGTAGACCCTGAGAATGAAGATAAAATACAAGAAGCGATTGGTGCGGTGACAAAAAATAAAACTCTTATTATGATTGCTCACAGATTATCCACGGTCATGTTTTTACAGCAGTTGATTTTGCTGGAAAAAGGAAATATTGCGGCAAGAGGCACACATGAGGAGCTGCTGGATATATCGGATACTTACAGGCGGATGTGGGAAGCACATCTTAGATCTTCAATGTGGAGTATGGGAGGCGGTGCACAGAATGATTAAGATTATAAAAAGGATTCATCGGTTAGCAGAGGGACTGTCCATAAGATTAAAGCTCAGTTATTTTTTCAGCTTTCTTGATGCAGTATTTTCTATGTTTGCTTTGGCTTCATTATTTTTATTTTTGTCAAGCATGGAAAGACAGGAACCGTATACAGACAGATTATTATTTCAGATCATCGGCTTATTGATTTTGGGTATCGCAGGAAAGGCGGTCAGCCAGTATTTTGTTTACAGACTGCAAAGTACGGCAGGCTATGAGGTGGTGGCAAAGGAAAGAATGCGTGTAGGAGATCATTTAAAGCGTGTATCCATGGGATACTTTTATGAGCACGATCTGGGAGAGATCACGGCATCGGTAACCAGTGATCTGAATTTTATGGAGCAGTATTCCATGCATATGCTGGATAAAATTGTAACGGGATTTCTTGCAACGGCTGCCATCAGCTTTTTCGTCATGGCATTTAACTGGAAGATCGGCTTGATTTTTATTGCAGGGGCAGCGATTTCTATGATCGTGTATCATAAGCTGCAGCTGCAATCCATCCTTGCATCGAAAAAGGAACAGGCAGCACAGAAAGATGCTATAGCCGCTACGTTAGAATATATTCAAGGTATTTCAGTGGTAAAATCCTTTCATATGCATGAAAAACAGCTGGATGGTATGGAGGAAATTTTTACAAAAAGTGAGGAGGCATCCAGTGAGCCGTTAAAAGTCTTTACACCCCTATATGGTGTATATGCCATGATCTTCCGCACGGCAGCCTGTCTGATCGTGCTGGCAGCATCCTATTTGGTATTGGGAAATAAGATGGATTATGCCGGCTTTGCCGTGATCCTATGCGCAGCATTTACAGTATTTACACCGTTAGAAACAATGGGACAGCTCACGCAATTGATCCGCCGTATGGATGAATCCCTGAATCGCGTGGAAGAGTTAAAAGCGGCAAAAGAAATAGACCGGGAGGGAAGGAAGATCGAGCTGGATAAGTTTACTGTTGTTTTTGAGAATGTGGAATTTTCTTATGACGGGCAAAGGCCTTTGATCCGGAATGTAAGCTTCCGGCTCCCGGAGCATACCATAACTGCCATCGTGGGGCCTTCCGGCAGCGGTAAAACGACGATCACCAGGCTTCTCGCACGTTTTTGGGATGTACAGAAGGGAAGTATTCGGATTGGAGGAAGGGATATACGTGAGTTTACCGGTGAAAGCCTGCTTTCTTATATGAGCATGGTGTTTCAAAATGTTTATCTGTTTCATGATACGGTAGAGAACAATATTAAGTATGGAAATCCCAATGCGGCAAGAGAAGAGGTCATACAGGCAGCAAAAAAAGCCTGCTGTCACGAATTTATAATGAAATTGCCCAATGGATATGATACAATGATAAAAGAAGCCGGTTCCAACCTGTCAGGTGGAGAAAAACAACGCATTTCAATTGCCAGAGCCATATTAAAGAATGCACCAATCGTACTCCTGGATGAAGCAACGGCAAGTGTAGATCCGGAGAATGAAGTCGAAATACGAAAGGCGATCGATGCGCTGGTTAAGGATAAAACCCTGCTTGTGATCGCGCATCGTATCTCTACGATTAAAAATGCGGATCAGATTATTGTGATCAACGAAGGAAAAGTGGAACAATGCGGAAAACATGAGGAGCTGCTTGAGGAGGAAGGTATTTACCGGACGTATTGGCATATTCGAAAAAAAGCAGATAACTGGCATATGTAGATGAAGCGATTATTGAAATGAAGTGACAACAGGATACAAGAGTATTCGATCCGGACATTTCATAAAGGAAGTAAACTATTCATGGGTCATGATGCATCTCTATTTATACTCGATTCACAAAAGTGATAGAACAGGACACGGACAAGGGTGGTGGAAATTTGGCTAAAATATTGATTATTGAGGATGAAAAAAGCATCCGCGACGAGCTTATTATTCTGCTGCAAAACGCGGGATACGATACCGCGGTCATTGAAGATTTCACGGATACGGAGGCTCAGATCCATAGAATTTTGCCCGACCTGATTTTGCTGGATATCGGGCTCCCGGGACAGGACGGCTGCCATATTTGTATGGAGCTTCGAAAAGTCTCTCAGGTTCCTGTCATCTTTGTGACCAGCCGGAATACTTCTATGGACGAGCTCAGGGCCCTCAGCCTCGGCGGCGATGATTTTATCTCCAAGCCCTATGACCTGCCGGTTCTGCTGGCCCGTATTCAGGCGATTCTGCGCAGGAGCGGCCAGGCCGAAAAGGATACCCTGACGGTAAACGGACTGACCCTTTTTTTATCCAAGGGAGAAATTGAGTACGGTGGACAACGCGCGGACATAACGAGAAATGAGACGAAAATCCTGTCCTGCCTGATGAAAGCGCCCGGTAAGATTGTTTCCCGCCCCGACCTGATTGAATATTTGTGGGATAATCAGATATATATCGACGACAATACCCTCAGCGTCAACGTCACGCGCCTGCGCGGCAAGCTGAACGATATCGGCCTGCCGGACTATATCAAAACAAAGCGCGGATTGGGATATAAAATATGAAGCCCGGGGAGTTTTTGTACGACCGGATTATGTCCCTGCTGGTGCATCTGTTTTGCATGCTGGTGCTCTCTGCTTTCCTGATTCTGACGGGAACCGGTCCGGGGGTCGTTATTATTATTCTGATTGTCTGGGGAATCGGCCTTTGCGTGCTGACCGTGGCCGGCTATATCAGGCAAAGGAATCAAATACGGGAGCTGGAGGCCATTATGGATGGCCTTGAGCAAAAATATCTCTTTATGGAATGCGCGCCCAGGCCACGAGGCTATGCCGGACGCAAAATTTTCGGACTTTTCAGGCGTGCCGGAAAGTCCATGATCGAAGCCGTGTCCGATGCGGAGGCAAAGCAGCGGGATTACCGTGAGTACATCGAAAATTGGGTGCATGAAAT
>CAMJWQ010000249.1 GCA_946409475.1 uncultured Lachnospiraceae bacterium | reverse complement strand
ATTTCCGGCTGCTTTGTTTACATGATATTTCTTTATAAATTAAATAGTATTTAAAAAGTTGACAAATTATCAATTTATACTTGATAAAATGTTTACTAACCATTATGATACATATAATCAAATGCAGCGAGGCAGGGAATTACAGATACCCTGCCTTTTTTATGTAACCTATATGTAAAAGGAGGAAAAAAAGGAAATTATGAAAAAAAGGCTATTGGCAGTATTATTAATTTGTTCCATGGCAGCAGTAATGATTACCGGCTGTGGAACCTATACGAAGGATGAGACCGAAGCATCTTCAAGTGATGCAAAAAAAGAGACGGAGACTGGCTCCGTTGAAAAAGAGACGGCCGGAGGTAAGGTTACTACGGTAAATGTCAGCGGAGGAACAGCAGTTACATTAAATCAGTTCACCTCACAATCGACAAATGATTTTGATTCCTTTTATTTATTAATGAGTTCTCTTTTCCGTTATTATGACGGAGATGTGGAAAACGATGCCTGTGAGTCCTATGAGGTATCGGAAGATAATTTAACCTATACCTTTCATTTAAGGGAAGGACTGACATATGAGGACGGAACTGCCGTCACGGCTCAGGATTTCCTGTATGCACTAAAAAACGTAATCGGCCCTGACTCAGGATCGGCTCATTCGACCTATTATCTTGGCATACGGGGAGCAGCTGCTTATAACGGCGGGGAAGCAGAATGGGATGCTGTTGGTGCGTCATGTCCCGATGATCAGACATTAAGCATAACCTTAGAAGAAGAAGACAGCTCATTTATTAATACACTGGCAATTTTTCCTTTCTATCCGGTTACGGAAGATTTTGTGGCAGCCTGGGGAGATTCTCTTGGAAGCTCACCGGAAAGTGTTTTATGTTCCGGGCCCTACACCCTGTCAGAGTGGACTGTTGGTACCAGCATGACCTTTGTGAAAAATCCTGACTGGTGGAATGCAGATAGTGAATTTCCCATGGAAACCATTCATATTATGAAGGTTGAATCGGCAAATACGGAAGTCAGCATGTTCCAGAACGGAGAACTTGATATCGTAAGCTCAGTGGACTCTAACTACATATCTACCATTAGTGATTATGTTGACAGCTATGAATCCAGTACGGAAATGTTCCTCTGGATGAAAGAAGCGGGAACATCTGATGAAGCAACAGCGTGTCTTGCTAATGATAATTTCAGAAAGGCTTTGACCTATGCCCTGGACAGAGAGGCTATCAGTACGGCGGTAAGCACCGGATTTGTCGGTACGAACCGGGCCGTCAGTTCAAATTATCCCGGACAAAACGGGAAGTATATTGAGGAATACCCGGTAGATACCTGCCCGGTACAGGGAGATGCGGACCTGGCTGCCGAGTACCTGAATAAGGCATTGGGGGAGCTTGGGTATGATGATGTTTCAGAATTACCGCAAATGACCTATGTTACCTTTGAAAGAGATGACATGAAATTACTGGGAGAGACCATAGTAGATGCCTGGAAACAGATTCTGGGTATCACAAGCATAAGCTTTGTACAATATCCCATTGCTACGGCAATACAACAGTTTTATACAGGTGACTATGACTTATTTATGATTTCACTGGGATGCTCAATCCGCCCCACAGAAATCATTGAGTGCTTTACTCCGAATGGTGACTACGGATTCTTTACGGAAAACTGGGGTACGGATATTACGGATTTATTGAACGAAGCCAACGCAAAGGAATTTCAGTCCGATGATTATTTTAAGGGAGTAGCAAATGCGGAGGAAGCATTATTAAATGAATACTCGCTGATTCCTATATACAATCAGACAATGTACTATGCTTTGGCAGAGGGTGTAGAAGGATTTGTGGAACCCGGTACCGTCTTCCAGTTTCAGTTTAATCACTTAACCTATACCAAATAATTAAGAAAAACGGGGCGTATAAGCCCGTTTTCCCTTTTAATAGAAAGAGGATATCATGAAAAAGTATTTTTTAAAAAGGCTGGCTATATCAATTATCACTATATGGCTGATTGCCACCTGCAGTTTTTTCCTGGTACATGCGCTGCCGGGTAATCCCATAGCGGTAAACAGCAGTAAAATACTTTCTATGGAAACAATGGAAAGAATGACTGCCTATTACGGCCTTGATAAGCCCCTTTGGCAGCAATATCTGACTTTTATGAATAACCTCATTCATGGTAATCTGGGCTATTCCTACAAGTACCCGGGACAAACAGTGAATGGGATGATAAAAAGTACTTTTCCCATATCGGCACAATTGGGAATGCAGGCTTATTTGATTTCCATACCTTTAGGTTTCTTGTTTGGCATAGCTGCGGCAAGAAAAAGAGGGAAAGCTATTGATTATCTGCTAGTGGGATTTTCCGCGTTAGGAGTTTCGGTTCCTGTTTTTATTGTTGCCGCATTGCTGCAAATGGTATTTGCCGTGCAATTGAAATGGCTGCCGGTATCTCTCTGGAGGGATTTCAGTTATACCATACTTCCCACACTTACACTGGCGCTTGGCAGTATTGCGGGAAGGACCCGGAGTATGCGGACTCTGATGCTGGAAATCATAAACGAAGATTATATGAAGACAGCAAAAGCGAAGGGGCTGTCAAATTTTATGATTGTATGGAAACATCAGATTAGAAATGCAATGATACCTATGATACCAATGATGGGATTGGAGCTTGTGGGAATGCTGATGGGGTCCTTCGTAGTGGAGCAGATTTATGCTATCCCCGGAATCGGATCCTATTTTGTCACATCTATTCAAAGCCTGGATTATACCATGGTTTTAGGTTTAACGGTATTTCTGGGAGTATTCGTGGTTATTGCTAATTTTATTGTTGATATTATCTATGGATTCATAGATCCCAGAATCCGTGTGACGAAATAAGGAGGCACCGGCATGGAGAAAACATATGAGAGTACCGTTACGGATGAAGATTTTGTCAGAGTATCCAATCAAGAGAAAGATGTGGATGCCATCGTTCGTCCCAGCGTGGGATATTGGGAAAATGTTTGGAGAAAAATGATAACAAATAAAGTAGCGGTGCTTTGCCTGCTATACATATTGATTGTGGTAGGATTTGCTGTTTTTGCACCTATGTTTAGTCAATTTGATTATGATGCAACCAGTCTGAAGGAAGGAAATTTATTACCGGGTACCAATCATTGGTTTGGAACGGATGCAGTGGGCAGGGATTTATGGACCCGTGTGTGGGTAGGTGCACGGGTGTCGTTGTCTATCGGACTATTTGGTGCCATTATTCCTGAAGCAGTTGGTATTTTAATTGGTGGAATTGCAGGATATTTCGGAGGATGGGTGGATATGGTCATCATGAGAATCATCGATGTGGGAATTTGTATACCGTCCCTGGTATACATAACCATGCTGATGTTATTTCTCGGAGGAGGTCCCATTACCATTATTGCGGCACTGGCTTTGACCGGCTGGATGGGATCGGCCAGAAATGTCAGAGGCCGGATCATGCAGTTTAAGAATCGTGAATTTGTGCTGGCGTCCCGCACCTTAGGCGGAGGGCCTTTCCGATTAATCTTTAAGAATATACTGCCTAATATCATGGGGCAGCTGGTAGTCAGTATTACATCAGGGATTCCTATGGCGATATTTATGGAGGCATATTTAAGCTTTATAGGAATGGGTGTGCAGTCTCCTATGACATCCTGGGGACAGCTATCTCAAATAGGTGCCTCTCTCCTTCGTGTTTATCCCTATCAGCTGTATATTCCCGGTTCCATTATAAGTATTACAATATTAATTATGTATATTTTCGGAAACTGCCTTCGAGATGCACTTGATCCAAAGCTGGGGAATTGGGAGGTTGGTAAATGAGTGAACGATTATTAACAGTAGAAAACCTGGAAGTATCCTTTTCTGCTTATGCAGGTGAAATACATGCCGTCAGAGGAGTTTCTTTCTATTTGGATAAAGGGGAAACACTGGTGATAGTGGGAGAATCAGGCTGCGGCAAATCCGTAAGCATGCAGACCATTATGAGATTACTGCCTATGCCGCCTGCCCAAATAAAAAATGGAACAGT
Source organism: uncultured Lachnospiraceae bacterium (assembly GCA_946409475.1). Lineage (GTDB taxonomy): Bacteria > Bacillota > Clostridia > Lachnospirales > Lachnospiraceae > CAMJWQ01. The sequence goes on along the minus strand of CAMJWQ010000249.1, from coordinate 1,265 downwards.
ACTGTATAAAGGGCAGGATATCTTAAAAAAAACAGATAAAGAAATGGAACGGTACAGAGGAAAAGAATTCGCTATGATTTTCCAGGATTCCATGACATCTATGAACCCCACTATGCGGGTTGGCAGACAAATGACGGAAAGTATTAGGAAGCATCAGAAGGCGTATGGGACTGAGGCAAAAAAAATTGCGGTGGATATGCTGGCTAAGGTTGGTTTACCGAATCCGAAGCAGATTTTTTATAGATATCCCCATACCTTATCCGGTGGACAAAGGCAGAGGGTTATGATTGCCATGGCTATTTCCTGCAAGCCGTCTGTTCTGTTTGCGGACGAACCTACAACAGCTTTGGATGTGACTATGCAGGCACAGATACTGGAGCTTATCAACCATTTGAAAGAGGAAACGCAGACATCTGTTGTTTTGGTCACACATAATCTGGGGGTAGTGGCAAAAATGGCTGATCGGATAGCAGTCATGTATGCCGGGCAGGCCGTGGAGTCCGGAACGGTAAGGCAGATATTCTATGAACCCGGACACCCTTACACATGGGGGCTTTTAGGAGCTATGCCGGACATGCTTCAATCCAGAAAGGAAAAGCTGTACACCATTCAGGGAACTCCTCCGGATTTATTTGCACCGCCGGTGGGCTGTGCTTTTGCGGCACGCTGTGATTATTGTATGAAAGCCTGCTTAAAAGAGAATCCTTCCGAGTATACGGACGGTAAGGGACATATGGTAAGATGCTGGCTTCAGGATGCTCGTTCTCCTAAAGCGGAGGCGCCGGAAGGGGTTATACCGATACCATTATTCCCGGAAGGAGGAGCTCTGAATGGATGATTTGTTATTGGAGGTCCGGGGATTAAAAAAATATTTTCATGCGGAAAGAAATCAGGTTTTAAAGGCAGTTGATGATGTAGCCTTTCAAATTAAAAAAGGAGAAACCTTAGGACTTGTAGGAGAATCCGGATGCGGGAAAACAACTGTGGGACGTACACTGCTCAGGATTTACGAGCCGGATAGCGGACAAATTTTATATCGCGGACAAGATATCGGTAAAGTGACAAAAAGGGAATCCAAAGAGTTAACTAAGAAAATGCAGATGGTTTTTCAGGATCCCTATGCTTCCCTGAATGCCTTTCATACGGTGGCAGATATTATTGGTGAAGGCTTGGACATTCACCGGATGTGTGTGAACAAAAAAGAGCGGGAAGATAGGATTGTCAGGCTTCTTGATATGGTTGGCCTGCATCGTGATCATATGAAC
>CAMJWQ010000248.1 GCA_946409475.1 uncultured Lachnospiraceae bacterium | reverse complement strand
ATTTCATCAGCCATGGCTGCCGCCTGTATTTTCTTTTTCATGATCAGGTTTTTTTTCTTTTTTTCCGCCGAAATGTTTTTCATAAAGCATACTATCATACTGCTGCTTTTATCATATAGGAATATTTGATTCAGATACACATTATATTCGGCAAGATATGTATTTTTTTCGTAATATTCCATACAATTGGCCAATATCTGGACAAAATCAAATTCATCTAAAATACGGGAAACCGGCTGGCAGAGGATATCTTCCTGGGACAATCCAAAAATATCGCATGCCGCTTTGTTTATTTGCTGCACCCTTAAATCCGTATCAACTGCTAATATGGCATTAGGGGTAATATTAATAATTTGATTTGAGAAGGATTCTGCCCTTTCCTGCATAAAAGGAAGACACATGGTTATCTCCGCTTTGCCATTAATAACTGCGGCGGCCTTTTCACGGCAGGAGGCATAGCCGCACATACCGCAGTTTAATTCGTCCTCTTCGGTTTGTTTTCCCATTTTATGCAAGACCTTTGCAATCTGATACTCCGAAGGACTTTCACGGGAGATATTTTCATCCGCCTTAAAGTCACGCTTTAAGGATTGTCCCGGGGTAAGGTTGTAATCTTCCTCATAATTCGCATGAGCTGCAAATTTTTTCATCCTTAATTTCGTACTAAGTAAGGAAAGCCGTTTTTCCTGAAAGGAAGGTCCGCCAATACATCCGCCCTCGCACATATTCATTTCTATAAAACAGCGGGTAAGCTCTTTGCTTCTGATATCCCGTATTGCCTGCATACATGCCTCATACCCGCTTATGGCAATATAGCTGTATTCCTCCGTCTGCTTCATGGAAGCGATGATACCGCCGCTTACCGGAAATTTTCTTGACAGATACTGTTTTTGCGGTACTTCCTTTTCTTCCGTCAATGAAATGCCGGATTGTTCCAAAAATGCGGCCAGCTCTTCAAAAGTAATAACATAATCAACTGCCGATTCTTTTTCGCAGCGTTCCGCTTTTTTAGCAATACAGGGAGAAATAAAAACGATAACTGCCTCCGGGTATTTATCCTTCAAAAGCCTGGCATGTATCTGCATCGGAGTCAGAACCGGTGCAAGAAGAGGGAGAATATCCGGATGATATTTGCAGATCAGTTCATTTACGGAGGAACAGCAGGAAGATATTACGACTCTGTCCGGCTGAGCTGCCAGTAAATTTTCGTATTCCGTTTTTACAAGATAGGCTCCCTCCGCAGTTTCCAGTGCTTCCGTAAAACCCAGTTGCAGCAGCGCCTTTTGCATGGCATGAAAAGATACGGAAAAATAAGCAAAAAAAGATGGAGCTATGCTGGCAATGACTTTTTTTCCTTCTTGTATTGTCCTTTTAACCTGGTCTGCTTCACTGATGGCACCTTTTGTTTTCTGAGGGCATATGATCGTACATTTTCCGCAGAGGATACACTCGTTTTCCCTTATCTGTGCACAGTGATTCTTGATTTCTATGGCTTTTACCGGACAATAACGAACACATTTGTAGCAGTTTTTACAATTTAGTTTTTCAAATTGAAGAATACTCATAGTTTTTCCTTATTCATTTACAGACATCCAAAATCTTTGCTTTGAATACCTGTTCTATGTTTCCCATACCGACACCGGTTATAATCTCATCATTTATTTTTATGGTTATTCCGTCTGCACAGTGTCCCAGACAGAATGCGGATTGAAGTGTCACTATTTCATCAAGACCATTTTCATTAATCATATATTTGATCTCTTTCATTATGGCATAGGATGATTTTTGGTGACAGGAGCTTCCAATACATACAGATATATTCATTTTTACCTCCATTTAATAAAAATCCAATTATTTATGATATATTTATTCTATTATATTTTATAATTTTCATCAAAGATGGAAATGGCATCGGCAATCGTTTTTTCAATGGCCTCATGTCCGTAGGTCTGAACGAGTTTTTTATCTTTTGAACTGTGCGATAAACATGCCGGCCCTCCGATGCAGCCTCCTTCACATATCATGCCCTCAATGAAATTTTCAGTTAACACGCCCCTGCCGGCTTTTAGCAGTGCTGCTTTGCATTCCGTAATACCGTTACAAACGGCGGGTTTTAAAGCAAACTGCTCCGGAGTAATATGCTCTTCCTTTAAGGCCTCGGCGACTGCGGCAGATAATCCGCCGGAATGAGCAAATATCCGTCCGAAATAAGAGGCATTATCAAGAGGCGTTTCCTCTAATTTTTCCAGCTTCAGGTTCTTGGCATGAAACAGCGCCTGCATCTCCTCAAATGTCAGAACACAATCAATATAATCCTTCACGCTTTCACGCTGCCTCTCCATTTTTTTGGCTATGCATGGACCAAAGAATACCACTCTGCCGTTTGGGTCCATCTGCTTTATGATTTTTGCTATTTGAGCCATGGGTGAAAGATTATGGGATATATTATCTGTTAATGCAGGATAATTTTTATGTATGAACCGGACGAATGCAGGACAACAGGAGGAGGTAAGGAAGCCTTTTTCAACAAGCTCCGCCGCTTCCAATGAAGCGACCATATCAGCACCCAGAGCTGCTTCAATGACAGCATGAAAGCCCAGCTCTTTAATGGCGGTTACTACTTTGCCGGTAGTTATTTCCGGAATATTGGCATATTGGCTGACAAATGACGGTGCCACTACCGCATACATTTTGTAATTTTGATTGTTATCCGATTCGTGAATCATACGTATTGCCTGGGTAATAAAGGATTTGTCCATAATGGCACCAAAGGGGCACTGATAAACACAGGCACCGCAGGATATGCATTTATCATCTTTGATCATGGCCTTTTTCGTATCCTTATTAATAGAAATGGCATTTGTCTTACATGCATTTACACAGGGACGGGTATGTCTTACGATAGCACTGTAGGAACAGGCAGCCACACACCGCCCGCATTCCACACATTTATTTTTTTCTATCACGGCATGCCGGTTTACAATAGCAATTGCATCTCTGGGACAGGCATTCGCACATTTGTGGGCAATACACCCCCGGCAGGACGCCGTTACCTCAATCCCGTTAACAGGACATTCATCACAGGCAATGTTTAATACTTCTATTATATTGGCATTTTTAGAATCTCCGCCTAATGCAAGCTTAACACGTTCATTGACGATAGCCCTTTCTTTGTAAATACAGCAACGCATTCTTGATTCGCCATCCGGTACGATTACCGCTGCCAAATCCATTAAATTTTCAGCAGTTAATGAGTTATCAAAGGCGAGCCTTGCCGTTTCACTAAGTACTTCATATTTTAATTGTTGTACATCATTATCAAAATAGGTCATAGTATACGCTCCTTTTCTACTCCTTAATTCTACTGATATATGCGGCAGGCGGGAAAGATAAAAAAAGCATACTGTCATGTAACAGCATGCTTTTTTGGAATGGAAATCAGATTTTATCCCGTACCCGGTAAAGATGGTTTAAAAATTTACGGTCTGTTTCCGCCATCTGATAAGCATCGGGATAGATAAGAACATCACGGTATAAATTATCCTTTATGTTAATATTTTTCTGCACAAGATGATAAAGCTCCAGCATTTGGCGGGGAATGGGTGAAACCCACATGTAGGCTGCAGGAATATTGGTGAGCAGATCAAACTGGCTTCCCCGCTCATAAATATAAATTTTTTTACTATTAGGAATGCTATGTAAGGGTTCACGAATTTCAAAGGAGGGTAAAAGAGAAATACCGGTATCTCCATGTGCGACTTCAATCCTTTCATGTAAATCTTCCGACTCCAGAATCTTTTTTGCTGCCAGAGGACTATGGGCAGACATCAGGGCAAGGTATTCAAATTCAAGCAATGTATCGCCGCATAAAGCATACTCTCCTAGAAGCTTATTAAAATACTTTTCGTATTCCACCGCATAGCGGATGATACCAAAATTATGTTTTTGCGATATGACATTTTGTATTACCTGCATGGAATTGGTTTCTATAAATTCAATCTGCAGACTTTTTGCATTTGCAATCTCTTTGACAAATTGTGTAAATGCAAAGGAAACATAGCTGGCTCTTGGCACAGAAATACCAAAATAATGTTTACCTTCACCGGTTTTATATTTTGATTCCAATGCATTAAATTTTTCTAATATTTCCTTTGTAGACAGTAAAAAATTATGGCCTTCCTTAGTGAGGGTCACGCCCTTGGAGGAACGCCTGAAAATTACAATACCAAGTTCCTTTTCCAATGCAATGATCGATTTGCTCAAATTAGGCTGATTCATGTATAAATTTGCGGCTGCCTGCGTCATAGAGCCTGTTTTCGCTATTTCTGCAACGTAGGTAATATCTGAAATATTCATGGCAATATTATAGCACTTCCGTCCCTTTATCTTGAATAAACAAGTACTTATCATATTTACAGCTCCGCATACATAGTAGCATACAATTGGAAAGCCGTAAAGAATTTAACATATCCTTTAACATATCCTTTATTTTCATATATATTTCAGAAAATTATTTTAATTATCCACCTCCGTATAATAGGGTACCATAATATATTGTCCCGTATGGATCGTATCATTCTCCAGATTGTTAATATGGATAATTTCATTTATATATGCATTTTTTGACGAATATTCATTAGTCATATATTTATCGGATAATTTCCAAAGGGTATCCCCCTCTTCCACCATTATGCTTTTAAAATATTTCACGGTATGGAATGCCTGATCATTTGCTTCTGCCCTTCCGATACCCCAGATTGTCAATAACAATAGTAAAATAGAGATACCGATTATAAATTTCTTAATATAATCATGCAAAGCACAGGATTTGGATTTTTGTTTCGCTTTATGTAAATTATTTATATAGTGATAAGAATTTGTAAATGGCTGCCGGCAGGTTACATTAAGAGTTCTGCTGTTCATCATTTTTAATACCTCCATTCCCTGGAACGAACATTTGTTTGTATTTATTATATCGAACATACATTCTGGTGTCAATGCTTTTATTAGAAAAACGAACATATTTTCCGGGAACATCTGTTTGGAAATGGTTTGCATTTATAAAAATAGTATGATAATATGACTATATTAAGTTATGGAGGTTTTGTGATGGGTTTTGGAAAAATTAGTACAAAGCAACAGGAAATTCTTTCTTATATGAAAGAAGAAATCTTATCTAAGGGATATCCGCCGGCAGTAAGGGAGATTTGTGAGGCTGTTCATTTAAAGTCGACATCTTCGGTGCATTCTCATTTGGAAACGCTGGAAAAGAACGGATACATACGCAGAGACCCGACAAAACCACGGGCCATAGAAATCATAG
>CAMJWQ010000247.1 GCA_946409475.1 uncultured Lachnospiraceae bacterium | reverse complement strand
AATTTATATATGTTATAACTATTAATTATAAGAGCTTTTCTTTTTTTTTCAAGTATATTTAGTTGGAATAAGTAGTATTAAAAAGGTAAAAAATTAAGAAAAAAAGGAACGGAATAAATAAATATGAGAAAAACGAAGATTATTTGTACGATAGGACCGGCATCGGAAAAGGAAACAATATTAAGAAAATTGATTGAAAATGGTATGGATTGTGCCAGATTAAATTTTTCACATGATCCCCATGATATCCAAAAAGAAAGGATGGATTTAGTTAAAAGATTAAGAAAAGAGTATAAAAAGCCGATTCCCATCCTATTAGACACCAGAGGTCCTGAAATACGAATTAAAGAGTTCGGGGAAGGTAAGGTCATTTTAGAGGAAGGGCAGAGCTTTACGTTAACGACAGGTGACCGCCCGGGAAACAAAGAGTCCGTTGCCGTTACCTATGAAAATCTGGCGGAATTTGTGAAAACAGGCACCCTCATCTTAATAGATGACGGCCTGATAGCCATGGAAGCAGTGGATATAAAGGATAAGGATATTATTTGCAGAGTCTGTAACGGAGGAAAATTAAGCAATAAAAAAAGCATCAACATCCCTAATGTAAGTATTCCTATGGAGTATTTGAACGACAAGGACAAAAAGGATATTTTATTTGGTATTGAACAGGAAGTGGATTTTATAGCAGCTTCCTTTATTCGTTCTGAAAATGATATTCTTGCACTTAGAAGCTTTCTGGATGAGCATGGAGGCTCCAAGATTAAAATCATTTCAAAGGTGGAAAACCAGGAAGGCATTCGCAATCTGGATGAAATTATAGACCTTAGTGATGGTGTAATGGTAGCAAGAGGTGATTTGGGTGTGGAGATATCCATGAAATATCTTCCTGCCATTCAAAAAGATATGATAAGAAAATGCAATAAAAAAGGAATTCATGTGATTACGGCCACGCAAATGCTGGATTCCATGACGGTGAATCCGAGACCGACAAGAGCTGAGGTTTCCGATGTTGCCAATGCCATTTATGACGGAAGTACGATGATTATGCTTTCGGGAGAGACGGCGATGGGAAAATATCCCGGAGCAGCTGTGAAAACTATGTCCGAGATTGCGGAATGTGCGGAAAATTCACTGGAATATAAAGAAAAATACAAAAAGGTGGATTTGGAGATCGAAATGGATTTTGCCGGAGCTATTACGGCGGCGGCCTGTAACGCGGCTTCCGCTATTAAAGCGAAGGCTATCGTAGCTATGTCATCGACGGGAAGAACGGTTCAGCTGCTGGCGAGCCACAGACCGGATTGTCCGATTATTGCCGTGGTGACGGACGAACAAAGGGCAAGACAGATAAACATTGCATGGTCTGTTTTATCCATGTATGGAACGGAACAGTTTTCATCGGATCAAACCTTTCTGCATGCCGTAGAAAAAGCAAAGGAATCCGGACTGGTCAAGAAGAGTGATATTCTTGTCATAGTAGCGGGAAGTACGACACAAAAAGGAAAACCGTCTGATATGATTAAAATATACGAAGTAGAATAATGACATATGTGTGGAAACACTAACAAGAAAAGTGACGGAATTGACTTTCCAAAATGGGAGTGCTACACTTAATAGCAACAGGAAGACTAAGCGGAGGACTACAGTATGTTAGATGGAAAAAAGGTTTTGTTCAGCGGTATGCAGGCAACGGGAACATTAACTCTTGGAAATTATTTGGGAGCTCTTAAAAATTGGGTGACCATCAGTGACGAATATGAATGCTTTTATAGTGTGGTTGACATGCATTCCATTACCATAAGGCAGGATCCGTCGGAACTAAGGAAAAGAGCCAGAAGTTTACTGACTTTATATATAGCGGCAGGAATTGATCCGGAGAAAAACTGTATCTATTATCAGTCGCATGTATCGGCTCATGCCGAATTAGCCTGGATATTAAACTGCTATACCTATATGGGCGAGCTGAACCGAATGACACAATTTAAGGATAAAGCACAAAAGCATGCGGATAATATTAATGCAGGACTGTTCACCTATCCTGTTTTAATGGCGGCAGACATTTTATTATTTCAATCCGATGTGGTGCCGGTGGGTATCGACCAAATGCAGCATTTGGAAATAACAAGAGATATTGCCCAAAGGTTTAACGGTATTTATGGAGACGTATTTACCGTACCTGAGATTTATCTGGGTAAGGCAGGGGCTAAAATCATGAGCCTGCAGGAGCCGGAAAAAAAGATGTCAAAATCCGATGAGAACCCCAATGCCAGTATCTATCTGATGGATGATACGGATAGTATTATCCGGAAATTTAAAAGAGCCGTTACGGATTCGGAAGCGCAGATAGTTTACAGAGATGAACAGCCCGGCATTAAAAATCTGATAGATATCTATTGTGCGGCGGCGGGTAAAACACCGGAAGAGACAGTGAAGGAATTCGAGGGGAAAGGCTATGGGGAATTTAAATCAGCCGTAGGCGAAACGGTAGCCGGTATACTAAAGCCGGTACAGGATAAATATCAGGAATTGGTAAAAGACAAATCATATATTGATGCCATTATCAAAAACAATGCACAAAAGGCAAATTATTTTGCGTCAAAAACCTTAAGAAAAGTACAAAGAAAAATCGGATTTCCTGATAAGATCCGATAACAGTTCGGAATAGTATAAATTAAGGATTCCGTTATGATATGAAATGATGATAAGGTGGTGCTTTTATGGAGCAGGATAAAACAATTGAAGAATTAATGGATATTCTCAGAATGCAGGAAGAGCTGCTGCAGTTTACGCATTTTACCAATGCGGATGCCTGGGAGCTTGGCAATTTATTGGTAGCAGAAGCGAAGAGGTTAAATTTATCGGTTGCGATCAGTATTCGCCTCAATAACGGTTATATTGTTTTTCAGTACGGCTTTGACGGAACCAACTTTCACAATGAGCAATGGATGAGACGGAAAGAGAATACCGTACGTATTATGGAAACAAGCAGCTTATATTTATATACGAAATTAAAGGCATCGGGAAAGACAATGGATGATATTTTTTTGGATGAGAAGGAATATGCCTGCTGCGGCGGCGGATTTCCCATACGTATTGAAGAGGCCGGGGTAATCGGAACGATTCTGGTGTCCGGACTGAACCATGTTGCGGATCATGATTTTATTATTAAAGCTCTTATGAAATATCTGCATGCGGATGAAGTGCCGAGAATAAGAGAGGGGAATTATAATTAATGTTTCGGGAAAATGAGAAAACAATCAATTGGGGGATATTGGGAACTGCCAATATAGCCAAAACCTGTACCATACCTGCCATGAGAAAGGCAGAAAATTGTAATTTGTATGCCATTGCGGGAAGAAACAGAGAAAAAGCCGAACAATTCCGATATGAATTTGGATTTGAAAAAGCGTATGACTCCTATGAAAAGCTTTTAGAGGATAAAGGCGTTGATGCTGTCTACATTCCCTTACCCAATCATTTACATAAGGAATGGGTCTTGAGGGCTGCAAAAAAGAGAAAGCATATTTTATGTGAAAAACCCATAGCAGCCAGCGAAAAGGAATTATCAGAGATGCTTTCCGCCTGTAAAGAAAACGGCGTTATTCTTATGGAAGCTTTTGCTTACCTGCACAGTCCCATAATAAAGGCTGTTAAGGAGACGGTACGGGAGGGAATTATCGGAGAGCCCGTGTTTATGGAAACAAGCTTTTTTATTCCCCCCTGCGAAGAGAATAATATCCGTATGAAAAGGGAGACCCTGGGCGGCTCTTTATATGATCTGGGCTGCTATACCTCCAGTATTATTTTAACTGTTTTTGGGGAGGAACCTTTGGAGGCAAAAGCCGTATCCTTAAACAGTGAAGGCAATATTGATTTATTGACAACGGGTGTAATGGAATTCTCTAAAAACAGAAAAGCCGTATTCAGTATCGGCATGTGCTCTCCCTACAGAGCAGATCGTTTTATCGTATATGGGGAAAAGGGTATACTGGAAGCTGCCATACCCTTTAATGCGGAAGGCAGGCTGACCTATTCCATAATCAGAAACGGCAGGAGAGAGGATATTGAGGTGAATGTTCCCGATAATTATATGCTGGAAGCAGAACAAATGGTGCGGTGCATAGCAGATGGGGAAAAGCCTTATGTTTCCAATGAATTTTCCCTTATGAATGCCAGAACCCTTGATAAGCTGTTAAAAAGTATGGATTATTAGGTTGAAAAAAATCCTCCGGTGCTCCGGTATAAAAAACTCAGAAAAAATTCATATCCTCCGGTAAGGGCGCTTCAAACTTCATATTCTTTTGGGTAATGGGATGTGTAAATGCCAATTGATAAGAATGTAAAGCCTGTCTTTTAATGAAACGGTAATCGGGATTATATAAATAATCACCGGGTAAGGGATGGCCGATGTGCTTAAAATGAACACGAATCTGATGGGTACGCCCTGTTTCCAGGCGTACAAGAAGCAAAGTATGGCCTTTACCCCACTTAATGGGCTCATAATGCGTGATGGCAGAAACCCCCTCAATAAAATCGACTTTTCGCTCCACAATGGAATTTTCTTTTCTGGATAGTGGGGCACTTATGGTGCCGCCTTTGGTAATTTCTCCGGTTACCACTGCCAGGTAGCTTCTGCATATCACGCGGTTTCTGGCCATTTCAGATAAGATACAGGCACTGAGCATATTTTTAGCAATTACGGTAAGGCCTGTCGTATCCCGGTCCAAACGGTTAATACAGCGAAATACACAATTTTGGCCGTTCTCCTTAAAATACCAGGATAAACCGTTCGCTAAAGAGCTGTGATAATTATTTAAAGACGGATGTATGGGAATGTCTGCATTTTTATTGACAATCAGTAAGTCCTCATCTTCATAAATAATTTTAATATCCATCGGGGTAGGAGTAACGGCTTTGGCAGGCTCATTATCCTTAATAGTAATTTGCAAATGATCGCCCGGCTTCAGCATATCCGTGACAAAGGGACACCGGCCGTTCAGCAGGATGCCCTGATCTTCTTTTTTTATATGTCTAATCAAATTTCTTGAATAACCCTTATTTTTTAAGAACTCATAGACGGGCAGAGGATTAAGCTCATCAATGGTATACCGTAAAATACGAATCATATGCTGTCCTTTATGGTTAAATGGATCAGAAGCTATTTCCAATCACATTTATCCTTAATTATCATAATTCAGATAAAAAAATTATACAGGATACATTTTCCTAATGGCAAGAAATTTTTTTTATTTCATAGGGAAGGCCTATCCTATGAAATAAAAAACTTCGGGAGAAGGCGCACGAATGCATAAGGATTAAAGTGATATTAATTTTATGATACTTATATAGTTATTAT
>CAMJWQ010000246.1 GCA_946409475.1 uncultured Lachnospiraceae bacterium | reverse complement strand
GTATAATAATTCTTACGGATCGAATGGATCAAATCAATGTTTTATGAAGCATTTATGTGATTTCATTGGTCAGACAGTAACTGTATTTACAGAAAGCGGCGGAGCGTCAGGATGTGGATTCACAGGGATTTTACTTGCAGTAAATTGTGATTATATCAGAATAGGCTCAAAGCAGGGCACACCTCCCGCTAATCCGCTTGCAGAAAATATATGTAATTTTAATAACAGATCTTATAATGGTAACGGAAGCGGCAGTGGATGTGCAAGCTTCAATACCGGTAATGAAGCTTACAGGCGTGATAACGATTTTGGCAGGCTGGGTTCCGTATGTGATATCCCTATCAGCAAAATTGTTTCCTTCTGTCATAACGCAGTTTAAAATCACAAGATGCCATGACGAAATCCTCTATTACGGCCAGCGCCATATGACGCTGGCTATTTTTAATATTTTAAAGAGGATAATATTGACCCGGACTGACGATAGTAGTAGTATGAAATTACTAAAATTATAAGGGGATAATCATGAGTGTTAAATTATATGATTCCGAATTGAGGGTAATGGAAATTTTATGGAGAGACGACAATATGACGGCAGGACAGCTGGCAAAAATATTAAAAGAAGAGATTGGATGGAGCAGAAATACTACATATACCGTAATCAATAAGTGTATTGCCAAAGGAGCTATTATCAGATATGAACCCCATTTTATATGTAAATCGAAAATAAGTAAAGAGCAGATTCAAAAGCAAGAGATTGAGGAGCTTATAGATAAAATGTTTGGGGGTTCTAAAGAAAGCTTTTTCCTCTCACTGTTAGAGGGGATGACTCTTTCTGAAAGTGAAATTGCGCTGTTAAGAAAGTTGGTGAATAATATTTCCGGATAAGTACATGCGGAGGGCAAAGGGCCGGGCATGTCAGCCTGCCGCAGTATGTCTGTCAAAGCCGTCTATGCCACAGCAGCGCTTCATCCGTATTCCATAGATCTCTTAATATTAACTGAATATCTGGATGATTTTTATATTGAAATTTATTTCTAAGTCCAGAATAACCGGATCGGACAACGGGTTTCTGTTTTTGTCGGTTATGATTTTTATGATAGGCCGTAACGGCTGGGCTCTGTTTGAATCAATTACAACGGCAATCGCGTTGGTACTTAGTAATACCTGGCAGCCTTTGGGATATATGGCAATATTTTTTAATAAAATATTTATAACAGCAGAATCAAATTGATTACCCGCATCAGATAAAAAATATTCGGCCGCTTCATGAGGCAGTACCTTTTTTTTATATACGCGGTCCGACGTAAGAGCATCATATACATCTGCAACAGCCACTATTTTAGATAATTTATGTATTTCTGACTCTCTGCGTTTAAGGGGATAGCCGCTGCCGTCCAGGCGTTCGTGGTGCTCTAATATAATAATAGGTATAACAGGGTCAATTTGTGCAAATTCATTAAGCATTTGGAAGCCGTAAAAGGAATGTTTTTTAACTTCTTCAAATTCTTTTACGGAAAGAGGCTCCTGCTTATTCAAAATATGTTGCGGTACCTTTATTTTTCCTATGTCATGGAAGAAAGCCCCCATGCCTAAATTAACAGTTTCATAATAATTTAAACCCATAGCCTTTGCAATTATCAAGCTATAAATACAGACATCGAGTGAATGTGCGTGAAAATAACTGTCCGGTACACGTTTGTAACCGGTCAACAGCAATATGGAGTCTTGATTTATATATACGGCTTCCAAAATGCTTTCCACAATGGGAAAAATATGGGAAACATTAATTTTTTGATTTTTTACGATTTCATTGAAGGTTTTTTTTATTCCAACGTAGGTTTTTTCATAAAATTCTTCTACGGGATTCGTCTGGTATATTTCCCTGTGAGGTGTTCTTATTTCATTGATTTTAATCTGTCTAATTTTATAGGTCTTTAAACGGCTGATATAAGAGGATTTCATGATAGTTCCCTTGGCTAAAAATAATCTATCGTTTAAGTAGATATTTTCAGCTAATACCATGCCGGGTTTCACATCTGTCAAATCAATTTTAGTTGTCAATTTATCATACTCCTTTCACGTGCGTATCCTGCAAATATTAGAAAACCTGCTTCACAGCCGCCTGATTTTCTTCCGATAAGCCATACTAAAATAAGGTACAATCAAAGACATGAAAAATTAACCACAGGGATGTAATTTGCTTACAATCTATGTGGTTAACTTATTTGGATATCAATAATAGATACGATTATTTTTATAGTTTATCTCTTAACAAGTTCTTTACCTTTTTTATGATCTGACTGCTGGCAAAACAAGAGGGTATTAATCGTATTTAATACATATGATTGATTTCTGCTATTTAGTTGTTTAGCTAAAGCCTCAATTTCAAAAGAAGATTTAACGATATATGTATTGTGAAAAGCTTTCATACATACCTCCCGGGAAAAATGTTGAATAATGTTTGTACAGATACAATATATCATCGAAAAATGATTGTGTCAATACTTATAATGACTGATAAATGTTTGTTTGAATATATTTTGTATTGACAAAAGCAATTTACTTTGCTAATTTTATTATGGAGGTGAATGTTAAAATGAATTTTTCTGAAAAACTGAAGTTAATTAGAAAAACAAATAACATAACACAAGCTCAATTGGCTAAAACGATTGGAATATCAAGAAGTAATCTGGCTAATATTGAAATTGGTAATGTGGCTCCGACTCCTCTGTTCGTTAATTGTATTTCATTAATGTATAATATTGATAAATCATGGCTCCTGAATGACAATAATAATGATTTGAGTGTTTTAAATGAATCAACAAATATGCTGTCGTTAATTAAAGAGAACTATGATCAATTGGAGGATAAGTATAAAAAGTTTGTTGAGAAACAGATTATTCTTTTACTGGAAATACAGAATAGCAAGTAGAGGCCGGGGTTGTGCATATTACGGATGGATAAATGGGAACAGGACGGTAAGTCCGGCCGTGTGTCTTTTACCGGAGTGACATGGAAATACGGAAGATATGCATAAAGTATTACTTGTTTGTAGAGTCTTATGATTGCATGTTAATTTTAGTTATGATAAGATTTAAAAAAGAGTAAGAATATAATAAATACAATTAATGAAAAGAAAAAAATTAACATATGAATAGTTATAAGTAAAAATAAAGTGCATGCAATAAATGTATGAATGTGATACAATATTAGTTAATGAAAGCAGCTTAACAGGTAGAAGCAGATGGATCTGAATGAGAAGGATAGTAATAGTAAGGATATAAGAAAAAGAAAAATAAAGCGTTTAAAAAAATTATTGCTAATAGCGGCAGCACTGTTCTTGCTAATTCCTACAATTCTATGTATTATATTATTTGTGAAAGTCAATAGTATAGAAGACAAGTTGGAATATTTATACCTAATTCTACCTGAAGGGACAGCTTCACAGGAAAAAATGGAATCAGAAACCGAAAATATATATAATAAGGAAGATAAAATATCTGTGGCAGCCAATGAGTCTTATGAAGTACAGTCTGCAGAGGCAAACGCAGCGGCTGATTTGAACTTGTTGAAAAAAAAGGCTTATTTAACTTTTGATGACGGACCCAGTATAAATACGGATGAGATTTTAGACATCTTAAAGGATTATCATATAAAGGCAACCTTTTTTGTAGTAGGTAAAGAAGATGAAACCTCTAAATCAATATATAGGCGAATCGTGGAGGAGGGCCATACCATAGGAATGCATTCCTATTCTCATGATTACAAGGAAATTTATGCTTCATTAGATGCATTTCGTTTGGATTTAGAGAAAATACAAAAATTAATTTCAGATACTACCGGCGTCAAACCGAAGCTTTATCGATTCCCCGGGGGGAGCAGTAATAAGGTAAGTGAAACAGATATGAAAATACTTGCGGATTATTTAACCCAACAGGGAATTACATATGTGGACTGGAATGTCACATCGAAAGATGCGGGCGGTGATGATATTGACGCAGATTCTATTATAAATAATATATTATATAATATTGATAACATAGATAATCCGGTTATACTTATGCATGATGCCAAAAACAAAGAGTCTGTTATTGAGGCACTGCCGGCTGTCATTACGAAATTACAGGAGCAGGACTATACACTGGATGCCATCAGGGAAGATATGGATTTGGTACAGCATTTAAGTTCACAAACGGAATAGTGAAAAATGGAGGATACGAATGAGCTTTTTTAAGGATTTTAAAGGTGACTTGTCTCAGGCAGTAAATGAATTAATTACAGATGAAACGACCTTAGAAGATGATGAAATGGTGAACACTCTGGACCAGGATGAAATGCAGGAAGAAAAGCAGCAGGCAAGTGAGGGCATTCTTAATGAGGACGGTTTACCGTTTGAGGCTGCCGGTAAGGAGCCGGAAGAAGCTGACGGTGAGGCAGCACCCGAAGTACAATATAATCCGAAGGCAGAACTGCCGGAAAATAATAATTCGGCAAAAGAGCCTGAATTGGAAATAAAGAAAAATAATGAAGTTACTGCAAGAGAGGAGTTGCCTGTTATGCAAACAGAGGACAGAGATGAAAGTTTTGTGGATGAATCAGCGGTTATTACCAAAGGAATGACAATTATAGGAAATGTGGAATCAAAAGGTTCTGTTGAGGTTGTGGGCATCATAAACGGTGATATTCTTAGCAAGGGCAAAATTATAGTAACCGGTGAAATTAACGGTAATTCAAAGGCAAATGAATTTTTTGCCGATTCTGCCAAAATCAATGGGGAAATTAACTGCGAGGGAAGTGTTAAAATTGGACAAGGTTCTGTGGTGGTAGGTAATATTACAGGTACTTCTGTTGTCATTGCAGGGGCCGTTAACGGAGATATTGATGTAAAAGGACCTGTTATTGTTGATGCATCTGCCGTTGTAGTCGGCAATATTAAATCACGTTCCGTTCAAATTAATAACGGAGCTATCATTGAGGGCTTTTGTTCACAAAGTTATGCCGAAGTTAATGTGAAATCTATTTTTGGCGAAGATAAGAATACCACAAAAGAAAATAAATAGATTGAATTTGAGGTGTAATATGAAAAGAGTCTTACTTAAATTAAGCGGAGAAGCTTTGTCAGGGCCTAATAAAGCAGGATTTGATGAAAATACCGTTAAAAATGTGGCAGAACAGGTTGGAAAATTATGTGACAAGGGAATACAGGTAGGTATCGTAATCGGAGGCGGTAATTTTTGGCGGGGACGTACCGGAAACGAAATTGACCGTACCAAATCAGACCAAATAGGAATGCTGGCTACGGTTATGAACTGTATTTACACATCGGAAATTTTTCGCGGCGCTGGTTTATCTACACAAATTTTAACACCTTTTCCCTGTGGTACCTTTACAAAAGAGTTTTC
>CAMJWQ010000245.1 GCA_946409475.1 uncultured Lachnospiraceae bacterium | reverse complement strand
ATACAAAGATATGGCGATATAAAGGGAATATTGCGGAAGCTAAAAAGCAAGGTCCTTGAAAAAAAGGCGTTAAAACAGTTTGGAACTGCCAGTTTTCCTGATGATGATGAAAGAAAAAAACAAAAAAATACTATTTTTAATATAAAGATTAAATACAGTATACTGGTTCCCTTATATAACACACCCTTAAGCTTTTTGAGGGAAATGATGGAATCCGTTATTGACCAAACCTATGAAAATTGGGAATTGTGCTTAGCTGACGGCAGTGACGAAGTGCATGAGTATGTAAAAGAAACCTGTAAAAAATACGCTGCACAGGATGACCGAATCAAGTATAGAATGCTTCCTCAAAATATGGGCATTTCCGGTAATACAAATGCATGCCTGGAAATGGCTGAAGGTGATTATATTGCCTTATTTGATCATGATGATATTTTACATCCGTCTGCATTATATGAGTATGCTAAGGTCATCAATGAAGTGGGAGCGGATTATATTTATTGTGACGAAACCACATTTACAGGCGATAGTATAAATAATATGATAGTCCTTCATTTTAAACCGGATTATTCTATAGATAATTTGAGGGCAAATAATTATATTTGTCATTTTTCGGCTTTTTCAAGAAAACTATTGGAGGGTAATGAATTATTTAGAAGTGAATATGATGGCAGTCAGGATCATGATATGATTTTACGGCTTACTTCTAAGGCCCAAAAAGTATATCATGTGCCCCAAATTTTATATTATTGGCGTTCACATAAAAATTCTGTTGCGTTGGATATTAATGCGAAGACCTATGCTATAAATGCTGCAAAAAGAGCAGTTTTGACTCATTTAAAAAGTTATGGATTAACTGCTTCTGTAGAAAGTACAAGAGCCTTTCCGACAATATTTCGTATTAAATATAAAATATTAGTAAATCCCATGATATCTATTCTCATTGCGAATAAGGATCATCTGGAGGATATTCAAAGGTGTATAGATTCCATATTAACAAAATCAAAATATGAAAACTACGAAATCATCATTATTGAAAATAATAGTGTCAATGACGAAACCTTTGCCTACTATGACACTATTGAAAAACACCCTAAGGTTAGTATAGTAACGTATAAAGGGGAATTTAATTATTCAGCTATCAATAATCTGGGTGCTTCTCATGCAAAAGGGGAATATCTGTTGCTTTTAAACAATGATACGAAAGTGATTACGAGGGAGTGGATGGAAGAACTTTTGATGTATGCTCAGAGACAGGATGTGGGAGCGGTAGGTGCTAAACTTTATTATGCTGATAATACGATACAGCATGCGGGTATTGTAATCGGATTAGGAGCCCATAGAACTGCAGGTCACACTCATTACAGGGAGGCCAGAGAGAATTTGGGATATATGGGACGGCTTTGTTATGCACAAAATGTATCAGCCGTTACCGGAGCCTGTTTAATGGTGAAAAAACAGCTTTTTTTTGAAGTGAGGGGGCTGGATGAAGGTTTTAAGATTGCCTTAAATGATGTTGATTTTTGTTTGAAATTAAGAGAAAAGGGTTATCTTAATGTCTTTACTCCGTTTGCAGAGCTTTACCATTATGAATCGAAAAGTCGTGGACAGGATATGGTAAATGAAAATGCCAAAAGATATGAAGAAGAAAGTAAAAAATTTCGAAGTAAATGGAAAAAGTTATTAGAGTGTGGAGATCCCTATTATAATATAAATTTTTCATTGGATTACTCAAATTATACATTAAAAATTATGAATAATTAAAATGGATAAGAGTACGATTAAAAACATGGTAGTAGTTTCCTTATTTAAAATACTTTTATATATTTGAATATTATAGTAAAATTAACGAAAGATAACCTCATTAATAAAATTAAAAAAGGTAAGGGGTAATAATAGTGAGTGAAATGAGCAAAAGATTAATAAGTTTAGTGATAAGTATTTTAGTAATATTACAATCTTTTTCCAATCCGATTGCAGTAAAAGCTGCTTTCGTTCCAGACGAAAATAAAATGATAAAGAATATCAGTGTTAAATCACCTGGTGATGAAGAATTATTGAGCTTCGATGAGACACAGCTTACATATTCTATAGCTGTCTCTAATGAGGTAGAGGCGGTTACTGTTAGTTACACGATTGGTTATTTGGATGGATTAACACCTGATGAACAAATAACACTGGAACCAACTGCGTTGAATACGGGTGATAATACTATAGTAATACCGGGATATTCATCGGAAGACTATATGATTACGGTTGCAAGAGAAGAATTCATTTCAATGGGACTGTTAAGTTCATCTTCTATACAAGGTGTTTCATCGGTATTACCATCAATTCAGGTATCTTTGGATTCTGCTCAACAGACATTTACCATATTAGGAAATAGTATTGTGGTAAATGGTAATGAGCAGATTGTATTTGCTGTTTGGAGCAGTATAGACGGGCAAGACGATTTACTTTGGTATCCGGGTACAAAGATGAACGATACAACGTGGAGTGCCTCCGTAAATATTAAGAATCATAAAAATTCGACAGGAACTTACATCATCCATGCCTATGCCAGTTCGGAAAATGGCAATCGTTTGATTGCAGACAGCAGTGTTGTGGTACAGGATATTACTTCGTCCGGGGTATCCATATCACTTCAGGATAATGTGAATGGGACATTTCAGGTGAACGCGGCAGATGTAACTTCGCCGGCAGGAATAACAAATGTAGTAGCAGCCGTTTGGAGTACGGTTAACGGACAGGATGATTTAAAATGGTATACACTTACAAAAAATGGTAACAATTATTATGCAGATATAGATACAGGCAATCATGACTATGTAAAAGGTAATTATTATGCACATGTCTATGCTTATGATGCACGGGGAGTCAGTAAACTAATAGGTGGGCAGATAGTATCTGTTCAAAATTCGAATGCTAACATACAATTAGTTTTAACTCCGGATTCCACACAAGCAAATGTAGCAGTACAATTACAAAATGGAAAATATGGAAGTGATATTTCTAGTGTTGTATTTGCTGTTTGGGGAAATACAAACGGACAAAATGATTTAAAATGGTATACGGCAACGAAATCAGGTACCAACACATGGAATTCATCTTTTGCGATAAAGAATCATAAGTATGAAACAGGTGCCTATAACATACATACCTATACAGTGAATAAAAAAGGTGTAATGACGTTGGTTAAGGCAGGAGTTGTGTCTGTTAGTGGCTTAAATGCAAAGGAAATTGCGATTACCAATCAGAATAACACAAACGGAACATTTCGTGTCAATGCGTTAGGGGTGGCAGCACCGGCATCTATAACTGATGTAAGGGTTGCCGTATGGAGTGCTGCTAACGGACAAGATGATTTAATATGGTACAAAATGACAAAAAACGGATCCGACTGGTATGCCGATGTAGATACGGACAATCATAATTATGTGTCTGGTAATTATTATGCTCATGTATACGCTGATGATTCCAGAGGGGTTAGTTCATTGATTGGAGCCAGTATCATAGCCGTACAGAATTTAAATGCCAATGCGAAAATAGCTTTTACGGTTGATAGCAATCAGGAGAATGTTACGGTCCAGCTTAAGAATGCCGTGTTTGCAAGCAGTGTGGATAAAGTCATGTTTGCAGTTTGGGGAAGCAGTAATGGGCAGAATGATTTGAAATGGTATACGGCGACAAAGTCCTCTTCTAATGTTTGGACTTCTTCATTTTCCATTAAGAACCATTGCGAAGCTGGCGAATATAATATACATGCCTATACCGTAAGCAGAAACGGAAGTATGAGCTTATTCAAGGCAGGAACGACTGTAATTAAAAATAATACTTCCACAGGAATTACCGTAAGTAATCAAAATAATATAAACGGAACTTTTCGCGCTACGGTAACGGGCGTTTCGTCTCCCGCTACAATAAATAGAGTTGATATTGCAGTCTGGAGTTCGGCAGATGGTCAGGACGACTTGAAATGGTATACACTTACAAAAAGCGGAGATAACTGGTACGGAGACATTGATACAGGTAATCATGGCTATGTAAAGGGAACTTATAATATACATGCCTATGTTTTAGATTCCAGAGGAGTATATTCACTGGTAACAACAAAAACAGTATCTGTATCCAATTCAAATGCAAATATCGCATTAAATTTGGCAGCAAATTCGTCTCAAAATGAATTCAGTGCTACATTGTCAAACGCATATTATCAATCATCAGTAAAAGAAATATTATTTGCTGTCTGGAGCTCTAATAACGGACAGGATGATATCAAGTGGTATAGTGGTAATAAGTTAACTAATAGTACATATCAGATAAGCGTTCCTATTTCCAATCATAATTACGATGTGGGAACGTATAATGTCCATATATATACAAAATCCTCGTCCGGGCAGCTTAGTTATGTAACGGGCAAAACCATATCAATCACAGGGATAACCGGAAATCTAGCAATTAGCAGTAATAATACGGAGCAGGGGAAAGTAGGAATTTCGATTTCCAACGTTAGTTCCCCGGCTACTGTCACTCAAATAAGTGTTGCCGTATGGAGCGAGGCAAACGGACAAGATGATCTTGTATGGTATTCTGCTTCACAGCTTAGTAATACCTGGTATGTTTATACTAATGCTGCAAACCATAATTGGAATGAAGGTAAATACATTATAAATGTCTATGCGTATGATTTCAGAGGAGTATCCCAATTATTGGGAGGATTGACTGCAAATGTTACTTATTCTCAAGACTATAAAAACAGTACTCTTAAGAAAGGCATTGATGTATCCACCTATCAAGGAAATATAGACTGGACTTCTGTGAAAAACTCCGGTATTCAATATGCTATTATTCGTGCCGGATACAGGGGATATTTAAGTGGGGCAATAGTGCAAGACAGCCGTTTCTTAGAGAATGCAAGAAATGCCCAAAGCGTTGGCATACCTTATGGATTGTATTTCTATTCCCAGGCTGTATCGGTTGCAGAAGCTGTGGAAGAAGCAAATACGGTGATAAACTGGATTAGAAGCAATAATTTGTATATAAGCTTACCCATTGCTATAGATTCTGAATATTCAACGACCTATAAAACCGGAAGAGCTGACGGATTAAATGCAACAGACAGAACAACAATCACAAGAGCCTTCTGTGACACAATCAGAGCTGCCGGATATACTCCAATGGTATATGCAAGCTATAGCTGGTTTTATGATAACTTGATTTTGAGTCAGTTGAACAGCTACGATATATGGGTGGCCAGATATTCGTCTAATGATACGGGAGTTGTAGTATCATCCTTGGAGCCCAATATGACAAAGGCTATTTGGCAATACAGCAGCAAAGGCTCCATATCTGGCATTGTAGGCAATGTTGACCTTGATTTATTCTACAAAACGTACTAAAATATCGTTACCTGTAGTTATAATAC
>CAMJWQ010000244.1 GCA_946409475.1 uncultured Lachnospiraceae bacterium | reverse complement strand
GATTTTATCTGTCTTCAGAAACCCGATTTTTGATTTTTCCAAGGCTTCTTCCAGTGAAAATCTCATGCTTCTGCTTAGTATCCGGATATTTCTTTTTATGTCTATTTTGTAGCAGGCACTTCCGCATAGTATAACGGTAAAAATAAGCACTGCATTTTTTATTCCCATTATTTTCTCCAATGCAACCTCCTACCGGTTCTTATCAAATTTCACCATAGTTATCACGCAGGCGCAGAGCACAGCCACGCAGTATAATATAATGAAATTTCCTAAAAGAGTCTGTAAAAGAACCTGCCAAAGACCTCTCTCCATAAATCCGTTCAGCATACCCACCATTATGATACTGCACGCCATAATTATGAGTATCTCGATTCTTCCATTCTGAATAATTGCTTTTCTTTCCTTTTGTGATGCTATAAAATCCCTTAACAGGCCTCTGCTGTCATTTACTATTTCCCCATAGTTGGCTTCGTGCCTTGCACAGATTTCCAGATTTCTGATGACCTCCTTAAATTTTTGATGTTCGATTCTATTTGACAGATTAGATAATGCAAAGGATAAATCTCCAGTACTTCTCCCTTCAATATAGCAATCTTCCACGGCCGATTTTAAGGGCTCCTCCAGATAATAAAACAGCCTGCCGAAAATACTGATTAAATCATCACTGGTCTTGCTGTAGTTCTCCAACAGATTAATAAAGGTGAGAATTTCGTTTTCCGTTCTTTTGTAATGGATTCCCGAAATAATATATAAGACCAGGTAAAATAAAAGGATAATGAATAAGGAACAGATAATTCCAAGAATATAAGATTGGCTTAAGATATCGGCAATGACAAAGCCTAATGCCGACAAAGAAAGCATGATAATAAGAAAAATTTCCGAATTAACAAAGGGAAAGATACGCTTACAGTTACTTTGCAGCAGTAATAAATCCAAGCGGTACAAAAAATTGATTTTTTCCTGATTTCCTTCTACAAATCGCTTTCTGCGTTCCCTGGCGGACCGTAATTTCTCCCCCTCTTTTGTTCTGTCATAAGCTCTGGTAAAAGACCTGTTTATGATACGGCTTTTTCCCAAATATAAGAACAGGAAATACAAAGTACCGAATAAGGCTAAAAAGCAAATGGCTTTTAATAAAATTACAAATTCTCTTTCATTGATATGCCGTCACCTCCATAATAAACTATCATTTTTATTCTTTACTTTTCATTTTT
Source organism: uncultured Lachnospiraceae bacterium (assembly GCA_946409475.1). Lineage (GTDB taxonomy): Bacteria > Bacillota > Clostridia > Lachnospirales > Lachnospiraceae > CAMJWQ01. The sequence continues at coordinate 4,214 of CAMJWQ010000244.1, read as the reverse complement.
TTATACTATCCTGCCAAAATATCATTTCCATAGCAAACCGCACAGTCTTTTTAAAATACCATTACATTAAATTTTCCGGTCATCATAGGCCTTTACAGATACCTGCGGTAAATTAAATTACCGGAGACCTCATCAAATCCTCTTACCTCTGAAATTTCTTTTACCTTAAAATCCTCCATAAAAACGATAACGGAAATATTGGTAAGCATTTTTAGGATTTCAGACTTCGCATAATTACTTTCGTATTTCATGTAATCCGCCAGCTTGTCAATGGCCTCTACGGAGCTGCTGCCGTGAATAGAGGCCCAGCATTTATGCCCTGTATAAGAGGCGTTGAAAAAATACAAGGCTTCTCCGCCTTTGATTTCCCCTATGATGAAATAATCCAGATCCGTAAGAAGTCCGTTTCTGGCCAAATCCTTCAGGGTATATTGAATCTTGCCCTCTCCCTTGCTTGTCACCACATGCTGAAACATTAAATCAGGATGCGTATGGGAAAAAAGTTCTTCATTTTCCTGTATGACAAGACCGCTCTGCTCCGTTGGAATATAATCGAGAAGAGCATTCATAAGGGTGGTTTTTCCTGAGGCTCCTTTACCGGTAAATAGAATGCCCTGGCTTTCCCTCACCTTTTCAGTCAGATAGGCAGCTGTCTCCCCACTTAACATGGAAAGGGCGGTTAAATCCTGAAGGCTGCATTTTTCCTTGGCAATCTTACGGATATGTAAATATGGTGTATCCACGGAATTCACAAATTCGGTAGCAATATTAAAACGAAGAATGAATTTAGGATTACTGTCTTTATCCGTAAAATTCTGTACCGCGTTAATATCACTTAGAGTGGTCCTGTTTTTTATGGCTACATATTCCACAAATTGGCGGTAATCTCTTTTGCTTCTGAATTTCACGGGAGACGTCATGCGCTTTCCCAGTTTCTTGATACGAATATTGTTCTCATTCAGAACCTTAATATCCGAAATACTTTCATCATTAATGAGTTCCTCCAATACATGGTAACCCCAAATGTATTTTTGAAACCGGTCCATGATAAAAGGAATTTCCTCCTGCTTCGTATTTCTTTGTATTAAATGCCGGCGGACCTCCCTTAAAAAATCCGTCCTGGTCAATATCCCTCTATGGACCATATTCAGGGATTTTTTTTCAATTTTTGTAAAATACTCTATCATTTCTTCCAAAATACCATCTACATTGCTATCCGGCTGTACCTGTCCGGCTATTTCTGTACTTTCCAACTCTTCCTCCTTTACTGCTATTGTATTTTCCCCGAAAGGACAAAAATTTACCACCTCCTATTTAGGTAAAATACGGCATTAACTAAAAATTTTACATATACCTCTTTTACATGATTGAAAGTTTACATAGTGGGAAATGAAAAGATGTTACCGGTTTTCAAAGCTGCAGAGAAACTGCAGATATAGAAATGAAATTAAAAATTATTAGGATTTCAGTATAAAACAGGTCTTTCGATTTGTCAATATATATTCTATTTTTTTGCCTTTTTGCCCGGTCTAATAGACATATCCCTTTCGGGATATGTCCCTCACAGAATTTGAACGTGCAGATTTTCCGCATCCGGCTCTTTACAAAGTTAATTATTCAACATCTATCTCGCATATACACTTACGTATATCTTCGGTTTTACTATCGGATATACTTTCAGCATATCATTGGACTCCTTTCATGTATAGCTTCTTTTCTGGCTTCTTCTGTTTAACCAGTAGTATATACTTTTTATTACGTTAAATTGAAATTACGATCTGGAAATTCAATCTGTTCCTTAAAAATTCCAAGGAGATTCTCGTAGACACAAAGAATACAAGGAACCATCTTCCGTCCTGATTATATGGCTAAGGCCAAAGGTTTTGGAGGATATCTCTAATTTTCTACTTCAAAATTCATACTGCTAAAATTCCTATTTTTTCTCTCTCCGCTTATCCACTCAGGAGAACCTACTCCCTCATTTACATATGTTTTCGCATTTTCTACATTATCCGTTAATTTTAGGTACCACATCAACCACGTTCCTGTTAAATCTATACCTGTATCTATTGTTCCTGAATACGAACCATCTTCTTTCTTTTCCAAAAAGGTTTCCACCAAAGCTCCATTAGGATTGAAATAGGTCAAATAAACCTCCTTGATTCCAGATTCCGTATCTGTTGCATTAACAATTATCTTAATATCTTCTCCTTGTACCACAGTATTCTTATCGATAGATATGTTTTCAAATGTTGGAGGTGTTAAATCCTGTTGGGTATCTGCCACATTAAAATTACCTCCACTTAAATCTCTGGATGTAAATGGTGTATTAGGATATAATGTTGTATCATATAAAGCCAATGTGTTGTATGCTTTATCGTAAATAAATACATTTGCAACCCGCCACAATCCTGCTTCTTCATATTGATTGATAGGAAGAGTTATCGAAAACGTATTTTCTGATTCTTTCTCAAATTTAATTATTTCCGTACCTCCACTTATTGGTTTCTTATAGTCTAATCTGACTTCTCCAATGCCACTAACATCATCTGTCACTTCTACCGTTACGGTTACGGTATCTCCTCCTGTTACCGTACTCTTATCCACAGAAATACTATGTAATACCGGAGCGTTCCCATCATAGGTGACCCCTTCCGCAATAAAATCTCCACTACTTAAATCCATTGCATTGGTATTAGAAGGATATAGATTACTATTACTTTTTGTGCTAACATTGTTATTATTATCATAAAGAGATATGTTATCTATCTGCCACAATCCTGCTTCCTCATAATCACCAATTAAAATTGTTCCCTTATAGATGCTGTCTGATTGTTTTGTCAACATAATATATTTGGGACTACCAGTTATCGGTTTTTTGTAACTAAGATTAATTGATCGTATGCCAGATATGGTATCTACCGCATCTACTGTTACGGTTACAATATCTCCACCCGTTACCGTACTCTTATCTATAGAAATACTATTTAATACGGGTGCTTCCACATCGTATGTCGTCCCAACTACTGAAAAATCACCATTGCCTAAATCGACCGCAGACGAATTTGCAGGATATATATTACTATTATAGATATTTGTATAATTGGAAGCATTATCACTCATGCTAATATTATCTATCTGCCACAGACCCGCTTCCTCGTAGTCACCAATTGTGATGGTTCCCATATAGGTGCCTTCCGATATTTTTGTTACATATACATAGTTTGTTTTTCCGGTTATCGGCTTTTTATAAGTCAAGCTCAAATAATTAACACCCGATATATCATCTGTTGCTTCTACCGTTACCGTAACGGTATCTCCTGCTGTTGCCGTATTCTTACTTACAGTAATGCTTTTTAATTCAGGGCCTTTTATATCATATGCGGAACCTTCTACTGTAAAATCTCCACTGCTTAAATCCATTACATTGTCATAAGATGGATATAGATTGCTATTGAACATATACAAAGAATTCATAGCGTTATCCGTTACGCTTATGCTATCTATCTGCCACAATCCTGATTCTTCACTGCTGCCGATCAAGATTGTTCCCGTATAGATGCCTTCTGATTGCTTAAATAGGAATACATAATTTAACACACCACTTATAGGCTTTTTATAGTTTAGACTTACAAAATTAACCCCGGACACATCATCTGTGACTTCAACAGTTATTGTTACCATTTTTCCTACTGTTACTGCATTCTTATCGATAGAAATACTTTTTACTTCAGGGGCATTGGCATCATATGTGGTACCTTCTACTGTAAAATCTCCACTGCTTAAATCGACTGCTCCTTCATAATTCGGATACAGTATTTCATTATATATAAACTCCACATTATAACTACTGTCATACACTTGTATACTATCAATTTGCCACAATCCTGATTCTTCAAAATTACCGAAAGTAATAGTTCGAGAATATATGCCTTCGGATTGTTTTTGCATGAAAACACCATATGCTTTTCCGCTCATCGGTTCCTTATAAATCAAGTTCATATAACTGGCACTATCTGTATCCGCCATTTCTAACGTTATCGTAATGGTATCTCCACCTACTACATTCGTTTTGCTTAACGTTATATTAGGCACTGTTGATACTGACCACTTCGCATATATCGTAATATCTGACTCTACAGTATCTGTATCAAAATTCCATACATTGAGACAGTCTGCTTCCTTATACCAACCTTCAAACCGGTAACCTTCTT
>CAMJWQ010000243.1 GCA_946409475.1 uncultured Lachnospiraceae bacterium | reverse complement strand
ATTATCTGATTGTCCGCATCCTGAAATACGATTCCCACATGTTTTCTTAGTTCATTTCTGTCTTTTCTGCCGATTCGTTTATTTTTATAATAAATTTCCCCGCTGCTATAGGCCAGCACACCATTGATATTCAAAAAAAAGGTTGACTTGCCTGCCCCGTTTGCTCCCAGTACCGCTATTCTTTCCTTTTCCCCAATGGACACGGAAATATCCTGCAATACCCTATGTCCGTCCCCATAAGAAAAAGAAAGGTTTTTAATTTCCACTATTTGATTCACAATCGAAAACCTCTTCTTTCACAAAAATACCATACCACAAGCATTCCCCCTATAAGCAGTCCTGCTATGGCCAGCCCGCCTTTGTGAATCGGTTTTTCCTCCCCAAGAAACTGCAGCTCGCCCTCATAGCATCTGGCCTCCATAGCATCATAATAATGACCTGCTTTTTTCATGGCTATCAAAAACAAGCTGCCAAGGGAATTACCGAAGGTATGGCAGGAGGTCCTGAAATCACGATAACCAAGCCTGCATTCTGCGGCTGTTTTTATTTGCCGCTGCACCTCCGACAAAATAAATACATAGCGGTACATAAGATTCATTAATTCCACCATCACCTTCGGAATCTTCAGTTTTTGTAAGACTCCCACAATTTCGTGAACCGGTGTGGATAAGGCCAGCATATACAAAGCGCTCACTGCTCCCAATGCTTTTAAGGATATGGAAAGACTTCTCATTAAGCTCTCTTCCGTGATGATGAGATACCAGCCTTGTTGATTTTTGCCCATCTCCACAGCTATAGCACAGCCGCTCAAGAGGATAAAGGTGGCGGGAATCAGCAGTAAGACCATATATTCCCGCAAGGATACCTTTCCCTTTATTACCGTCAATGCCGCCATGGCCGCCATACTATACAGAGAAACTGCCATATGCCCCGATAACAGGCAAAGTACCAGTACAAAAAAGGAAAAGAAAAGCTTAAACATCGGATTCCATTTTCTTAAGGGAGACCGGTATGCATAATAATCAATCGTGTATACAGTTACATGCTTTTTCATGGAACAGCCTCCTTCTTCAGCCAAAAAAAGCCCTTTTTTATGCAGCTATGAATACGCATAAAAAAGGGCCCTTTTTCCAAAAAGAGTATGTAGAACCATAATCGTCGACCGCAATTATCAGCATATCCAAAGCAAATGGCAGGTCTTCTGACTCAGGCTTTCACATTGTACGCACCTTCCCACATAGCAGCAGCCATGCAGTGGCTTTTGCATACAACTCTTCCATAACAGCGGCGGGACCGTATAAGATTCTCACTTATTTCCCTATTATCCCAATACCAATGTATCGGGCACCATTAACCGTATGTAATTATTTTCTCTATTTTTTAGTATACTTGTCTCCTTGAAAAAAAGCAAGACATTTTCCTCATGGCTTCCGCTGCAGCGTAACAGTTCAGCCATGCCATTCATATTTTTTGTCTTATAATAAAGGCGAGAAAAGCCGCAGCACATACTGGCTCCCCCGTAGGACAGCCGTTCTTCCTTCCTTATATGTTGCCGTTACTTCCCTGCTTTTGCTAAGGGTTTCGTCAAAATCCTTTTTGATTTCATGAACAGCCCGGACTTTATATAAATAAACACCATTTTCGAAGTGCAGGTATAAGCTTCGGTAATCCATATTAATAGTTCCTACCGTTGCTGCTTCACCGTCGCAGATACACTCTTTTGCATGAAGGAATCCGGGCGTATATTCAAAGATTCTGACACCCTCCCGTGCCAAGCCCGCATAATAGGAACGGGTCACCTTATAAATTATCTTTTTATCAGGAATACCCGGCGTGATGATGCGCACATCTATTCCTCGTTTGGCCGCCAGTCCCAGCTCCCTTATCATTTCATCATCAATGATTAAATACGGTGTCATAAAATATATGGTACGCTTGGCATTCTTTATCATGTTCAGATATACATTTTCCCCCAGATATTCCTCGTCAAGAGGCGTATCTCCATAGGGCTGTACAAAGCCTTCTTCCCGGGAAACAAAATTACAGGCAGGAAAATATTTTTTACTGTCCTCATCTGTTTTTCCGATTGCATTCCACATTTCTAAAAACAATACGGTCTGGCTTCTGACCGCATCACCGGATAATTTAATGCCCGAGTCTTTCCAATGACCATAGGGGCTGGTATAATTAAAATACTCATCAGCAAGATTATAGCCGCCGGTAAAGCCCACTCTTCCGTCAATTACCGTTATTTTTCTATGATCTCTGTTATTCATGAACACATTAACAAAAGGAACCAGCGGATTAAAAACACGGCACCGTATGCCCTCAGCTTCCATTCTTTTGATAAAGCCCTTGTCTATAAATCCAACGCTTCCCACTTCATCATAAATAATTCTGACTTCCACCCCCTGCTTAACCTTTTGCACCAATATCTTCTTTATATTCCCAAAAGCCCGTGTATCCTCTATGGCATGATACTCCATGAAAATAAAGGACTTAGCTTTTTTTAACTCCTCTATCTGATCCTGCAGGGCAAATACTGCTTCCGAATAATACACCACATCCGTGTTTTGATATACCGGAAAATTTCCGCTCCGGTAAATATAGCGTGACTGATTGGCAATGTAAAGATTCTCTTTTTCCAGATTCTCCATTATCCTCTTATCCTGAACCAGCTTTCCTTCCCATTCCTTAAAAGTGTGATTATAATGCCTTTGAATTCTCCTTGTCACCAAAGACTGTCCCATTAAAAAATACAAAGTAAGTCCTAAGGGCGGAAACGCTAAAATCAAGATGATCCAAGGCATTTTAAAAGCAGCGTTCATATGCCTTCCATATATTTTTAAAACCACACCCAAGGCCAGAACACTGCTGACCATGGCAATTTCACCGGAATAATTTCCAAGCCTGGCAAAAAGCAATACAAACCATGTTATCTGTATGATAAGGCTGATTCCCACAAAAACCAAGCGTCCTATATTGTTTTTTACCGAATTCTTTTGTTCTATTCTCATCCTTTGTTCCTTACATCGATACCACTCTCGCTAAATTCGAATATACCTCATTAAGTGGCCAGATATATTCTCACTGACCTCGGAAATACCTTGTCAAGTGTTCATATTATACCACTAATCTTTCTTTTTTTTCTATAGATTTTTAGTTATGGAACCTATTTATTTTTACTGAACTACCTGCACCTTTATCATATTGGTAGTTCCCGAAATTCCGATCGGTACTCCTGATGTAATAACAACCGTATCACCGCTTTTTAGATACTTTTTCTTTTTTGCTTCCTTTATAGCATGCTCAAATAGCTCAAATACATCCTTTTTTTCTTCCAGCAGTATGGGTGTCACTCCCCATGACATATTCAGCTGTCTGCTTACCTTTTCAGTGATAGTGCATCCGATAATGTCACAATCCGGCCGATAACGGGATATCATTTTTGCCGACCTTCCTGATTTCGTTACGGTAATAACCGCACTGACATTTAAATCGTGTGCTGTTGTACAGGTGGCATGACAAATGGCATCCGTTACATCCGGATTAGCATTTCGCTCCCTATGGAAGAATCTTTTTCTATAATCAATATCTTTCTCCGTCCTATCGGCCATTTTTACCATTGTCTTTAAAGCCTCTATGGGATATTTCCCGGACGCCGTCTCTCCTGAAAGCATAATGGCACTGGTACCGTCATAAATAGCATTTGCCACGTCCGTTGCTTCCGCTCTCGTAGGTCTTGGATTTTTCATCATGGAATCCAGCATCTGTGTTGCTGTAATTACCTGTTTCCCGGCTTCACAGACTTTTTTTATAATCATTTTCTGGATAACGGGCACTTCTTCACACGGAAGCTCCACCCCCATATCGCCTCTGGCTATCATAATGGCATCCGCTTCTGCTATGATGGCATCAATGTTCTCGACTCCTTCCTGATTTTCGATTTTTGCTATAATACTGATATCTTCCCCACCATGCTCCTGTAACAATTTTCTGATTTCTCTGATATCTTCAGCACTGCGAACAAAGGATGCCGCTATAAAATCCACATCATTTTGTATCCCGAACAGAATATCCTCCCTGTCCTTTTCCGATATATAAGGCAGGTTTACATGTATGCCGGGTACGTTGATTCCTTTATGATTGGACACTTTACCTGTATTTTTTACAATACATACAATATCCGTATCCTCCACAAAAGCGACCTTCAGTTCAACCAGTCCGTCATCAATCAGTATTTGTGCGCCCGGTACAATATCCCGGTACAGATTCTGATACGTTATACCGACTCTGTCCTTATTGCCAATTATCTCCTTCGCCGTCAAAGTAAACATCTGTCCTTCCTCTAAATCCACTTTATCCTTCTCAAAATTTCCCGTTCTGATTTCAGGACCTTTTGTATCCAGTAAAATAGCAATTGGCTTATTTTTTCTTTTTCCTGCCTCCCGCAATCTTTTCATTCTCTCACCCTGTTCCTCATAGGAGCCGTGTGAAAAATTAAAACGGGCTACGTCCATTCCCTCTTCTATCAGTTGATCCAATATATCTGCCTTATCCGTAGCAGGACCCAATGTACAGATAATTTTTGTCTTTCTCATCATAAAACCTCCGGTCATTATTTTTTTAATCCCATGCTGCACGAAAAAACATAAGATAATAATTTCCCTTTTTATTTTGCAGCACTTAACTGAAATACTTCTGCACCTTTTCTGACACAAAAAAAAATCGGCCTTTTTTACCGTCACCATTGTGAATAAAATCCATAATCCGATATTTTGCCAGGAATCGAACCGATTCCAAAAGTGTAAAAAGACTATAAAAAGAACCGGAAATAACAGCTATTTTGAATAAAATAGCAAAAATAGAATTAAGAAATGTTTTGCCGACTTCTCTTCCTAAACGATTTGTCTGTTCTAACCGCAAAAAAGAAAAGTCCGAATGTAAATAATTATCCAGCACCCCCTGATCAAAGTAAATAATCGTATCGCCTGCTAATTCTATCTGCAGACTATCACCAATTACCGGATTTTTAACTTGAGCAGAGAAAACAGATGTTTCGATAGCAGATATATTATAGCCGGAACACAAGAATATAACGAAGACGAAAACCGCTATGATTAATTTTTTTCCTTTTCTGAATTTCATACTTACCTACTTTCAAAAAAGCAACTGATTATTGCACAATCTGTCTCACACCTATTATGATGAAGAATATATCAAAACATTAGATATTTGTCAATTTGTTATTAATATGCCTAAATATGCCTCCTTTTTTACACCATAGTCATCGTGAGAATAAAGATTGACAACACATAGAATCACAAGGAATTTATTTCCCTTTTCGTAAAGATAGAGCAACGGCAGCTTCTTGTTCGGCTAAATATGTAGGGTATTTCCATACATTCCCTTTCAAGTAATTTAAAATTTGTACAACGATTAATTAGTGATTG
>CAMJWQ010000242.1 GCA_946409475.1 uncultured Lachnospiraceae bacterium | reverse complement strand
GAAGAAAAGGCGGCTGAAGCAGCAAGAGAAATTGCTGAAAAAACCGGAAGAAGAACAAAAGCATTTGCGGCAGACGTCACAAAACCGGAGCAGGTCGCAGCTGCAATTGCAAAGGCGGGAGAGGCAATGGGGACTTTGGATTTGCTCTTTAATAATGCCGGGATTGCCGTTCATAAGCCGGCGCATGATGTTGCTCCGGAGGAATGGCTTAGGGTAATCAACGTAAATTTAAACGGAATTTATTTTGTGGCTGCGGAATTTGCAAGATATCTCGTTAAAAACCATAAAAAGGGAGCTGTCTGCAATACGGCTTCCATGTCGGGACATATTGTTAACTGGCCTCAGGAGCAGGCGTCTTATAATGCGTCGAAGGCAGGGGTCATCCAGCTTACAAAATCATTGGCCGTAGAATATGTGAAGGATGGCATTCGTGTGAACTGCATCAGCCCGGGATATATTTATACGGAGCTGACCGGAACTATGAGAAAGGACTGGCAGGAAAGGTGGATGGATATAACACCCTATGGAAGGTATGGAAAGCCGGAAGAATTAACGGGAGCGGTGATATATCTGCTGTCGGATTCCGCTTCTTTTACCTCGGGCACTGATTTGATTATCGACGGATGTTATACTGCCGTATAGAAAAAATGGACGGAAAGGAAGCAGATAGCAAATGGGAAATGTTTATAAAAAAGCAGAACAACCAACCATATATTTTATTGGTGTGACAACGGGGCAGTCTTCCATAATGAAGGTGTTTCCTGAATGGGCGAAGGTGCTGGGACTCAAAGATGCCGTAATTAAGGGATTTGATTTTTTGCCTCACTCGCCGGGGAAATTATACCGGGAAGCGGTAGAGTTTATTAAAAATGATCCGTTGTCCTGTGGAGCGTTGGTCACTACGCACAAAATAGATTTATTTAATACCTGCAGGGATTTATTTGACTATATTGATCCCTATGCGGAAAAGCTGGGTGAAGTTTCGTCCATCTCAAAGAAAGACGGAAAACTTTGTGCACACGCCAAGGATCCTATTTCAAGCGGATTGGCTTTAGAGAGCCTTATACCGGATAATTACTGGAAAGAATTTGATGGAGATGTTCTGTGGATGGGGGCGGGCGGCAGCTCCCTTGCCATGTCAATTTATTTTGCACAGGAAAAATTTGGTAAAAATGTACCCAAAAGAATTATTATCACGAACAGAAGTGTTCCCAGGCTGGAATCGGCCAAAAAGATATTGGAAGGCATCAGCCCGAAAATAAAATTTGAATTTATCCACAACCCCACACCGGAGGATAATGATAAAACCCTTGCGGGATTAAAGCCTCATTCGTTAGTGGTAAATGCAACCGGCCTTGGGAAAGATGCACCTGGTTCACCGCTTACCAATGCATGCGAATTTCCGCGGGACAGTCTGGTCTGGGAAATAAACTATAGGGGAGAGCTGCTTTTCAAGGAACAGGCAGAAGCGCAGAAAAAGGCTAAAAATCTTCATGTGGAGGATGGCTGGGTTTACTTTATACATGGCTGGACACAGGTGGTCTCCGAAGTGTTTCATGTTGAAATAAAAGGGAAGCTATTGGAGAAGTTAAGTGAATTGGCAAAATCGAACCAGGGAGGAAACAGCGTGATGAAGGATTTAAATTGGGACGGTGGATTTTCAATCGATTTTGATACGATTTCCGGAACTTCCAAAACAGCAAAGACAACCCGGCGAAGGCTTTCGCAGATGAGGGAGATGTTTTGGGATGAAAAGCTTACGGAAAAAATCCTGGAAACGGAGGATCCGCTGATCTATGAGTTTTATGAACTGGGATGTCCGGAACGTGCGGGAGATCTGTCTTTTGGCACTACCATTCTCTATCCGGGCAAGGTGGGAAAAGAATACTACATGACAAAGGGACATTTTCATACGGTCATTGATACGGCAGAGGTATATTATACTTTGGATGGTGAAGGATATATGGTCATGGAGAATCAAAAAGGTGATACGGTGGAACTGAAAATGGAAAAAGGACAGGCGGTTTATGTGCCCAGGGGCTATGCCCACCGGACCGTGAATACGGGAGACAGGCCGCTCATTCTTTTCTTTGCCTTTGCCGCAGATGCAGGGCATGACTATGGAACAATTGAAACAAAGGGATACCATAAAATGATAGTGGAGGAAGGCGGAAAACCGATGATTGCGGACAATCCTCGGTGGAAATAGGTGAAATGTGAAAGAGATTGTAACAGTGCTTGGAACCATAAAAAAAGAGAGGGTAGGGTTCTGCCAATGCCATGAGCATATTATGCTCAGTAAGGGAAGACCATTTGAAGTGAATCCGGTCCTATGTCTGGATGATGTGGAAAAGAGCCTGAATGAAGTCAAGCGATATGGGAAGGCCGGCGGGTGCACAATTTTGGAGGCTCAGCCAGGCGGATGTAACCGTATGGCTGAGGAGTTGAAATATATATCTGAAAAATCCGGAGTCAACATTATCGCATCGACCGGTTTTCATAAATTGGTTTTTTATCCGGAAAATCATTGGATTTTTACGGCTTCCCAGGATGAACTGGAAAATATTTTTATCCATGAGCTGACAAAAGGAATATATACGGATGCGGATAATAGATTTCCCCGTGCCTGGTGCGGTGCAAGGGCTGGATTTATAAAAACGGCATTGGACGTGGAGGGGCTGACTTCAAGGTATGAAAGATTATTTTCGGCAGCGGCCAATGCTTCCATAAAGGCAAACCGGTCTATCATGGTTCACATCGAGCAGAATGCAGACCCTGTGCGGCTTTTGGAATTCCTGAAGGACAAAGGGGTAAAAGCCGGGAATCTTATGTTCTGCCATATGGACCGTACCTGCAGGGACAGGAAGGTTTTGGAGAAAATATTAAGGGCCGGTGTATATTTGGAGTTTGATACCATCGGGAGGTTTCGGTATCACAGTGATGAAGAGGAAATCCGGATGATAAAAGAGCTGATAGCAGAAGGATATGAGGAGCGGCTGCTGTTTTCCCTGGATACGACGAGAGCCCGGATGAAAGCGTATGATAATACGGCAATCGGTCTTGATTACATACTGGCGGCATTTGTCCCACAGATGAAAAGCTCCGGAATTAGTGAGGAAACCATTGATAAAATCTCCAACAAGAACTGCATTCGCTTTTTAACAAATTAATATGGTATGGAAAACGCTTAGGAAGGAGGATGTGATATTGCAGAACAGCAACATCGCAAAAAAAATGAATCAAACAATTTTATTACCAAAGCTGGAAGAAAAAAAGCTGGTTCCTGTTATTAAAATTGACCATGGGGAGGATGCGGCTCCTCTTGCGGAAGCTCTTTGCGCCGGAGGACTTCCGGTCGCGGAAGTGACGTTTCGTACGGATGCGGCGGAGGAATCCATTCGGATCATGAAACAAAAATATCCCGAAATGCTGGTAGGCGCAGGTACGGTAGTTAATCTGGAACAGGCGAAAAGAGCGTTTGCGGCAGGGGTAAGCTTCATTGTAACACCAGGCATCAGCCGTGCCGTGATTGAGTTTTCAATTGAACATAAAGTTCCGGTTTTTCCGGGAACGTGCACACCGACGGAGATCATGACGGGAATCGAATACGGGCTGGAAGTGGTAAAATTCTTTCCTGCCGTGCAATATGGCGGTACGGGAATTTTAAAAACCCTAAGCTCTGTTTTTCCCGGCATTCGCTTTATGCCGACCGGGGGCATAAACGCCAATAATGTAAAGGAATTTTTGGCAGTTAAAAGTGTTATTGCGTGCGGCGGCAGCTGGATGGTGCCGGGAGATTTGATCGGACAGGGAAAATTTGATGAAATCAAGGATTTAACTGCCCGGGCCGTTTTGCTTGCCAGTCGGTAGGAAAGGAGGCTTGTGATGAAAATATTAGTTACGCCTACCTCCATGCAGCCGGGAAAAGGGGACAAAGTATTGCAAAGGCTGAAAGAATTTAGTGATGATCTTGTATTTAATCCATTGGGAAGACCCCTGTCGGAAGAAGAATTGATTCCGCTGCTTAAGGAATGCGACGGCTATATTGCGGGACTTGACTATGTCACAAAAAAAGTGATGGAAGCCTGCCCGAAGCTGAAGGTCATATCCAGATACGGCGTAGGGTATGACCGTGTGGATATTGCGGCGGCAAAGGAAAAGGGAATCAAGGTAACCAATACGCCGGGGGTGAATGCAGAGGCCGTGGGGGAGCTGGCCTTTGGAATGATACTGGCCGTTGCAAGAAAAATCCCATATTTGGATGACCAGACCAGAAAAGGGATGTGGCCTCGTTCCTCCGGCATGGAACTAAAGGGAAAAACCATAGGAATTTTAGGGCTTGGTGCCATTGGCAGGGTAGTTGCAAGATGTGCCGGGGGATACGATATGAATGTAATGGCATATGATCCGTTTATTGATAAAGAATATTGCGAAAAGAACGGTATCGGAATAAAAACGTTTGATGCTTTAATTGCAGAGGCAAATGTTATCAGCCTGCATCTTCCTATGACTGAGCAGACAAGGCATATCATTAATGACGATGTTATTGCCAAAATGCAGGATGAAGTGATCCTGGTCAATACATCAAGAGGCGGCATAATTGATGAGGAGGCAGTGTACCGGGCACTAAAGAGCGGAAAATTAGGCGGGCTTGGTCTGGATGCGTTTGAAAAAGAACCGCCGGAAAATTCTCCTTTGTTTGAGCTGAGCAATGTCGTTGCAACACCGCACACGGGGGCACATACAAAAGAAGCTGCGGATAATATGGCATATGCTTCTATTAAGAACCTGGTAGATGTACTAAGCCAAAATGAGTGCATGTTTTTAGTGAATCCTTGATTTGTGCACAGGATATTTGAAGTTTTATTGCATATATCATCTATGACAAGAAAAGAAAAAACAACATTATTTGACAAAAAATTAGCATAGATATGTTTAAAAAGTATAAAAAATATGAAATTTATAATTGACTTTGTACAAAATGCATAGTATATTAAAAACATACATCAAGGATTAAGACATAATGTTACTACAAAGCAATGTACTATCTAAAAACATTTTTAGGAGGATGGAAAGCATGAAAAAAAGTTTAGTATCGTTACTTTTAGTTGTGGTTTTGGCGGTATCATTGGTGGGGTGTAAAGCTAAAGGTGAGACAAGTGACGGCGGCAGCGCACAGAATGAAACAGCCGATGGAACGGAGGTGCAGACGGAAACTGCAGATTCGGGCAGTTCTTCTTCATCGGATCAGATTAATGTTGGGTTTGCAATTAAGACACAGGACTCTCCCTACTTTGTTGCATTGGTAGATGCGGTAAATAAGTATACAACGGAAGAGGGCTGGAAGGTGACTGTGCTGGATGCGAATGGGGACACGACAAAAGAAGCCGAAAATATGGAAACATTGGTTTCTCTGGGCGTGGACATGATTTTCCTGGACAGTGTTGATCCGGAAGCCTGTATCCC
>CAMJWQ010000241.1 GCA_946409475.1 uncultured Lachnospiraceae bacterium | reverse complement strand
CTATATTTATCAATGACCTAAAATCATAGTAAACTGATAATCATAGTATTAACCATATTTGTGATTTGTCTTATCATTTTCGTAATTATGTGTTTCCTTTTTTATACTATAAAAAGTAAGGATTATAAAAGAGCCTATGTGGTGAGGACGGCGGAAAAACCGGTGTCCGGGAAAATAACCATAGCTGCTGCACGGCGGAATCAAGCTTGCATGGCGGAATAATTACGATTATTTTTAAAAAATTAAAAAAATAGTAGATTTATCATGAGACAAAGAGTATAATATAAAAGTTATATTTTTCATTAAAAGAATGATAACCCTTACACGTCTAAAAGAATAATTTTATTCCGAATTCCCATTAACCATAAAATATATACAATTCAAAGTATTTTAAAAATAAAGGAGGATAATGCTATGCCAGTTAAATATGTCTTTGTTACAGGTGGGGTTGTTTCCGGTTTAGGCAAAGGAATCACGGCCGCATCTCTCGGTCGTTTGCTGAAAGCCCGTGGTTATAAGGTTACCATGCAGAAATTCGATCCCTACATTAACATTGACCCGGGCACAATGAATCCCATACAGCACGGTGAGGTTTTTGTTACTGATGACGGAGCGGAGACGGATTTGGACCTGGGCCACTATGAAAGATTTATTGATGAAAGTCTGGATAAGAACTCCAATGTTACGACAGGAAAGATATACTGGTCCGTTTTACAAAAGGAACGCCGGGGAGATTACGGCGGCGGAACCGTTCAGGTAATACCTCATATTACAAACGAGATTAAGAGCAGATTTTACCGTAACTTTACGGACAAGGATACCCGTATTGCCATAATAGAAGTAGGCGGCACCGTGGGAGATATCGAAAGCCAGCCTTTTTTAGAGTCCATCAGACAATTTCAGCACGATGTCGGCAAAGAAAATGTCATTCTGATTCATGTTACCTTAATTCCTTATTTAAAGGCTTCCGGGGAAATGAAAACAAAGCCCACCCAGGCAAGTGTAAAAGAGCTTCAGGGAATGGGAATCCAGCCGGATATTATCGTATGCCGTTCCGAAAGACCTTTGGATCAATCCCTGAAGGATAAAATCGCTCTGTTTTGTAATGTGCCCAGTAATCACGTTTTACAGAACCTGGATGTGGAATATTTATATGAAGCACCTTTGGCAATGGAACAGGAACAATTGGCCCAGGTTGCCTGTGAATGTCTTAATCTGCCCTGCCCCGAACCGGATTTGGAGGATTGGGAAAAGATGGTCCATGCTATGAAAAACCCCACAACAGAGGTTACCATTGCCTTAGTCGGTAAATATATTGCCCTCCATGATGCTTATATCAGTGTTGTGGAAGCGTTGAACCATGGAGGAATATCAGAAGAAGCAACGGTTAATATCAAATGGATTGATTCCGAATTGCTTACGCCGGAAAATGTTTCGGAAATGCTTGCCGGCGCAAGCGGTATTGTCGTGCCCGGAGGCTTCGGGGACCGGGGCATTGAAGGTAAGATCAATGCCATCCACTATGCAAGAGAAAATATTATCCCGTTTCTTGGCTTGTGTCTGGGTATGCAGTTATCCATTGTGGAATATGCCAGATATGTACTTGGTTTTAAGGATGCGCACAGCATGGAATTTAACTCCAACACCACACATCCTGTTATTGATTTAATGCCTGACAAGGTGGGTGTGGAGGACATAGGAGGTACATTAAGGCTCGGTGCTTATCCCTGCGTACTGGATGAAAGCTCTTTAGCTTATAAGCTTTATCATTCAAAAACCATTCACGAACGCCACAGGCACCGTTATGAAGTAAACAATGATTACCGGACCTTATTAACGGAACACGGAATGAAATTATCCGGACTGTCCCCTGACGGACGTATCGTGGAAATGATCGAATTATCTGATCATCCCTTTTTTGTGGCAACACAGGCCCATCCGGAATTAAAATCCAGACCCAATCGTCCCCATCCTTTATTTAAGGGACTTGTGGAGGCCGCTCTGAAAATAAATGGAAAATAATTAAATGGAAAAACAGCAGGTATGAAATAATAATACCTGCTGTTTTACATATTTTATTTTTAAGTTGTAGTTTCTTTCCTTATTGTATATAATACATTTCGTAGCTGTATGTATTTACGTTTATTCAGCTTAGCCGCAAATGTAAATGCAGCCGGTACACCAATATAAAAGTAATATTTATTCGTATCATGGAGGCAGATTTCATTGGAAGATACTACTATCGCTCCCGTATATTCTCAAATCGCACTTGATATCGCAATGAGAATTGCCAAGGGAGAATTAAGGGAAAAAACTAAAATACATGGCCGTTCATCCATGTCTTCAGAATATGGCGTTTCACCGGAAACAATCCGCAGGGCCATGAAATTACTTGAAGATATGGGAATTGTAGAAACGAAGCAAAACAGCGGTTCCTTTATTTTATCTGCCGATAGGGCAAAGGAGTACGTTAAAAAGTTTGGTGAACGAAATGATATCCGTACCTATCAAAAAAAATTAAAGGATTTAATTTTTTATCAGGAGTCAATCAATCGGCAGGTTATCGATGTAGCAAATACGATTGTCCGTATTAATGAAAAATTTTCACAATTTTCTCCTTTTACCAATTATGAAGCAAAAGTTACCAATACTTCTCCCCTTATTGGTAAAACATTACAAGAGCTTAAGTTTTGGCAGCAGACAGCCGCAACTGTCATTGCTATCAGGAGAGAAGATAAAATTATACTTTCACCGGGACCCTATGCGGCCATTCAGGCAGACGATACCATTGTTTATATCGGTGAAGTCAACTGCGTTGACGCAGTCTGCGCTTTTATAAAGGGATAAATGAAAAAGAGGTCCGGAATCCGTTAAGCCAGCTCAAAGGCTCCCGTATAGAGTTGATAATATCTTCCTTTATCTTCCAATAATTTTTCATGATTTCCCCGCTCTATAATCTTACCCTGTTCAAGGACCATAATGGCATCTGCGTTTTTTATGGTGGATAAGCGGTGCGCAATAACAAATACGGTTCTGCCTTCCATTAATCCGTCCATACCCTTTTGTACGATTTCTTCCGTCCTGGTATCTATACTGGAGGTTGCCTCATCCAATATCATGACCGGAGGATCCGCCACGGCAGCTCTGGCGATAGACAATAACTGCCTTTGTCCCTGTGAAAGATTTGCTCCCTCACCGGATATTACCGTATTATAACCCTGAGGCAGTCTGGAAATAAAGCCATCTGCATTGGCAAGCTTCGCTGCAGTATAGACCTCCTCATCCGTAGCATCCAGCTTTCCGTAACGAATATTATCCATTACCGTTCCCGTGAACAGATTTGTATCCTGTAAGACAATTCCTAACGACCGGCGAAGATCGCTTTTTTTAATTTTATTGATATTGATTCCGTCATATCTTATCTTGCCGTCGGCTATATCATAGAAACGGTTTATTAAATTTGTTATTGTGGTTTTACCTGCCCCCGTAGCCCCTACAAAAGCCAGCTTCTGTCCCGGTTCCGCATAAAGAGATACGTTATGCAATACCAGACAGTTTTCGGCATAGCCAAAATCCACATCATAAAAACGAACCTCACCGGATAATTTCGTATAGGTAACCCTTCCGTCCCCATGAGGGTGCTTCCAGGCCCATAACCCCGTACGCTCACTTGTTTCCCTAAGCTCACCGTCTTCATATTTTGCATTTACCAGGGTCACATAGCCTCTATCCTTCTCCTCTTCCTCATCCATCAGCTTAAAAATACGCTCGGCCCCGGCAAGAGCCATCACAACCATATTAATCTGCTGAGACACCTGATTAATGGGCATACTGAAGCTTCTGCTCAATTGTAAAAACGCAGCAATGGCACCTAAGGTCAGACCTCCCATTCCATTTATGGCAATAAATCCTCCTGCAATCGCTATGACTACATATTGTAAATATCCCAGATTACCCATTATCGGCATAAAGATATTCGCAAATTTATTGGCATTCGTAGCATTTTTACACAATTCCTCATTCAGCTTGTCAAAAGCTTCTTTTGATTGTTCTTCATAACAAAATACTTTTATTACTTTCTGTCCATGTATCATTTCTTCGATAAAACCGTTTACAGCACCAAGGGATGCCTGCTGTTTTATAAAATACGAGGCACTTTTCCCGCCTATCACCCTGGTAACAAACATCATGAATGCAACAAACAGAATAATAATGAAAGTAAGATACACGCTGGTATAAATCATGGCACAAAATACGGCGATAATTGTAATAATGGAAGAAAACATCTGCGGTACGCTTTGGGATATCATTTGCCTCAGGGTATCCGTATCATTCGTAAAATGGCTCATAATATCTCCATGGGAATGAGTGTCAAAGTACCTGATGGGAAGCCTCTGCATATTCGAGAACATTTCATCCCGAATTTGCTTTAGAACTCCCTGGGCAATCACCACCATTAACCTGTTATATAAAAAGGTTGCCAATATACCAATGCCATAGATCACAGCCATGATGCCAACGGCTTTTAACAAACCGGAAAAATTTGGATCTGCCGCATTTAATAAGGGAGTAATATAATCATCAATTAAAATTTGAAGAAATAATGAGCCTGCCACACCCGCGACGGCACTTAAGATAATGCAGATCAAAACTAACCCGAACTGCACTTTATAATTTCTATTGATATAGGATAACAGCCTTTTAATTGTTTTCGATGCATTTTGGGGTCCCGGCTTTCTACCCGTTTTCTTCATGGCAGGCGATTCCCCGGCCTTTCTATTCGGCGTCATGTTTACCGCCTCCTTTCATCTGTGAGTTATAAATTTCCTGATAAATATTATTTTCCTTCAAAAGCTGCTCATGAGTACCTGCCGCATTGATACGGCCGCCTTCCATCACCAGTATTTTATCGGCATCCTCAATAGACGATATTCTCTGTGCGATAATAATTTTGGTAGTAAGGGGAATTTCCTCCCGGAATGCTCTTCGAATCATGGCTTCCGTTTTCGTATCAACGGCACTGGTAGAATCATCCAGGATTAATATTTTCGGCCTTTTCAAAAGTGCTCTGGCAATACACAGCCGCTGCTTCTGCCCTCCTGATACATTGGAGCCTCCCTGTTCTATATAGGTCTCATATCCGTTTTCCAATGCTTGAATAAATTCATCTGCCTGAGCCAGCTTACATACGCGAACCAGCTCTTCGTCGGATGCCTCCGTACAGCCCCAGCGCAAATTTTCTTTTATGGTACCGGAAAACAGCACATTCTTTTGCAATACCATAGCCACTTCATTTCGCAGTATTTCCATATCATAATTTCTCACATCCATACCGCCTACCCTTACAGCACCCTCCGTCGCATCATAAAGGCGGGGGATTAATTGCACCAGAGTGGACTTTCCGCTTCCGGTACCGCCGAGGATTCCTATGGTTTCACCGGAGCTTACGGAAAAATTAATATGTGAGAGGCACAGCTTATC
>CAMJWQ010000240.1 GCA_946409475.1 uncultured Lachnospiraceae bacterium | reverse complement strand
TCATTTACACTTATATCAGCTTTTGTAGTATATTAGTATGGTGATGTAGCTTATCGGAAGAAAATCAAGCACGACGGCCGGAAGTATTTGATTTTACCAGACCGCAAAAATTAGGAGTGTATTTATGCATATTCGATTATTATATGAATCTGATTTACCGGATGCCATTCATTTAATCTGGGAAGTTTTTGAAGAGTTTGAAGCACCTATATATCCCCAGAAAGGGATTAATTCCTTTAAAGATTTTATTTCCTTAGGAAATATCACTAATATGTACCGTAATCATACCCTGCTGTTTTGGGGATGCTTCATGGATGATATACTAATTGGCGTAATCGCATTGCGCGGTTTTAGCCACTTAAGTCTTTTGTTCGTCAAAAAAGAATGGCATCATAAAGGCATTGCCACTTATCTCTTTCAAACATTATTAGGCTATGCCGCCCAAAATAAACAAATTGATTATATAACCGTCAATGCCTCCCCTTATGCAACGGGTTTTTATAAAACAATCGGTTTTTATGAAATATCGGAAGAGAAAGTTATTGACGGTATCCGTTTTACTCCAATGGAATACAAAATATTATATTCTGTCAAATAGAAAACAAATATAGGGTTGAAAGAATAATTCGGATTACAGATACTTTTTTAAGTTACTAACATTTTGTTCTTCCATTTTCAACAAATCATCCATTAACTTAATAATATCTTTATCTGCATTTTTGTATTTTTTTAAATTTTTTACGGCGTCTATGATACCTATATTACTGCCTTGTATTAATATCTCTGCGATATGAGATATCCCTTTATTCATTAAGGTTTTACCGTTAAGCATCATATCGGTTGAGAATTTTCTCATGGTGCCTATGCCTTTTTCATCAAATCCCTTTTTATTTAACAGCTCTTTACAGGCATTTTTCATTTTTTCATACTCTTCAAATTGATCCTTTAACTGCATTTTAAACGAGGAGTCTTCCACAATATCCATAAGCTGTTGAAGGGTCTCCGTTCCCATTTGGGAGTTTTGGTAAATATAATTTAATAATTCCGCATTTCCGTTCATATCTTCATCTCCTTTTGCTTATTATGTCCAAAGGAGCGGTATTTTACCCTATTATTTTAATTGCCATGCTGCTATAATTACATTTCCCCCATTTGATGTACTTTAATTAAGTTTGTAGTACCCGTTTGACCTAATGGTACCCCAGCTGTTATAACCACTAAGGAATTGCTGTCAATATAACCTAATTTTAGAACCTCTGAGGCTGCATCATCAAAAAGCTGGAAGGTATCCGTTGCTTCTTTCATTAATACCGGAGTGACACCCCATGATAAATTTAATTGCCTGTAAACATGCATTTCCGTGGTACAGCCCATAATAGGGCAATCCGGACGGTATTTGGAAACCATTTTCGCCGTATTTCCGGATTTTGTAACGGTTATGATAGCTTTCGCATTCAAATCATGAGCTGTCGTACAGGTGGCGTGGGATATGGCTTCCGTTACCTCGGTATGTTCTTTGCTGTAAAACATCTGAAATCTCTTTTTGTAATTAATATCTCTTTCCGTTCTTTCCGCGATTTTTACCATCATGTCTAAAGCTTCCACAGGATATTTTCCGGCTGCCGTTTCTCCTGATAGCATTATGGCACTGGTTCCGTCATAAATTGCATTGGCCACATCCGTTGTTTCCGCTCTTGTAGGTCTTGGGTTATTCATCATGGAATCCAGCATTTGGGTAGCCGTTATTACCTGCTTACCGGCAGCATAGACTTTTTGAATTATCATTTTTTGTATGACAGGTACTTCCTCTCCCGGCAATTCCACCCCCAGATCACCTCTTGCAATCATAATACCATCCGCAGCATTGATAATTTCATCTATGTTTTCTACACCCTGTATATTTTCAATTTTGGCAATAATATTAATTGAATGGCAGCCGTAATCCTCTAACAGCTTTCTTACGGAAAGAATATCTTCCGCCGTTCTGGTAAAAGAAGCGGCAATAAAATCAAATCCGGTCTTCGCGGCAAATATAATATCTTCTCTATCCTTATCACTGATAAAGGGCATGGAAAGATCAGCACCGGGTACATTTACTCCCTTACGGTTTGATATCACACCATCATTTAACACCCGGCATATTATACTGTTTTCATCCTTTTGCAGCACCTTCATGGATAGTTTGCCGTCATCCAGCAATATTACAGAATCAACTGCCACATCCCCCGGCAAATCTTTATAATTTACCGATACTTTTGTATTGTCACCCTCTATGTCCTCAGTCGTTAATGTAAACTCCTGGCCTTTTACTAAAGAAACCGACTTTTCTTTAAAAAATCCGATTCGTATCTCAGGTCCTTTTGTATCCAGAAGAGCGGCAATGGGTTTTTGATATTCTTTGCGCAGCTTTTCCAGCTGAAGAAATCTTTTCCGGTGCTCCTCGTAATCGGAATGGGAAAAATTAAATCTTGCCACGTTCATTCCGTTTTCTATCAGCTTTCTTAAAATCACTTCCTCATCCGTTGCGGGCCCAAGGGTACATATTATTTTAGTTTTTCTCATGGTCATCTCCTGATTTTTTATGATATCACTTCGTGCGTATTTGTTTTTACCCGATAAGTTAACGATAGAGCCGCGCTCTAAAGTAATAGTATACCAAACTTATAAGAAATAAACACTGTTATTATTTGTTTTATGAATCTTTCGTTGAATTTTTTATCAGCTGTTTGTAAAAATCCACGCCTTTAGGAAGCACTTTTATGAAAATATTTTCATTTAGTCCATGGATGCTTTCATGCTGCTGCTTGTTGATATATAATGGCGCGAAACGGATACAGTCCCTGCAGATATCTTTATAATATTTAGCATCCGTACCTCCCGTCATAACATAAGGCACCACCCCGATTCCCGGAAATATTTCATGAATGGTTTTTTCCACACGGCCGAAGGGTTCTCTTTTATAATCCACCACAGGGCAAGGATAATCCTTATATATGATTTCTGTCCGAATGCCATATTTGGAAGCAATATTACTGATTAGCTCTATGCTTTCATCTGTTCCCTGGTGAGGAATAAACCTTAAATTTCCGGTAACATAGGCTTCATTAGGCAATACATTAAGGCCATTGGAGCCCTTTGCCGTTGTAAAGGCAATTGTAGTTTTTATCATGGCGGCTCCAACGGCACTGATAGAAGGCATGATTTTTTTCAGCAAGGGCCTAAACAGCCATAAATTAGAAAATACCGCCTTCATGCCGAAGTTCATATTCGGCGACAGCCTGCGGAACATTTCAATTGTGGAGTCGTTAAACTTTACCGTAAAGGGATTATGCTTTTCTACTTCCTGTATAAAAGCAGCTAATCTGGCTATTGGTGTATTTTTTGTGGGCGCACTGGCATGGCCGCCACTGCCTTTGGCAATGAATTTAAGGTCCCCATATCCTTTTTCCAGAACTCCCAACATGGCATAGGTCCCTTTTACCCCGCCAATGGGTTCCTCCATAATCATGCCGCCCTCATCCAATAAGAGGCCTAATTTTACTCCTTTACTCTTTAAATATTCCACAGTAAGGGGAGCACCCTCCCCGCTGAATTCTTCCGTACAGCTGCTTGCCATATAGACATCCCCATTTGGGGTAAAGCCTTCCTTAATCAGCTCCTCCACTGCATTTAAAAGACAGAACAGGCTTCCTTTCGTATCTACCGTTCCCCGTCCCCATAGTTTTCCCTCATTATCAATCTCTCCGCTAAAGGGCTCATGCTCCCATTCTCCCGTTGCTTCAACCACATCCTGATGACTCATTAATAATATAGGCTCTTCATTACCGCTTCCTTTCCATTTAAATAATAAGCTTCCTTTCAATTCCGTTTTTTCACAGGTCTTATGTATATTGGGAAATAATCTTTCCAGAATTTTGTGAAAATGAAAAAACTTGGATTTGTCCGAATCATAGCGGCCGGATACCGTTTCACAGCGAATCATTTCGGATAACATTTTCCCATAGTCGAGTGCTCTTTGGTCTTCCTTATAATCTATTTTCGCATCAAGGGCTTCCGTACTTTTATTCAATATCGTACGTATGATAATGACGGCAAATAATAATGCAATGATTACTAATATACATAAAATTACCATTTCAACTATATCCATATTTATTTCTCCTGTCTTTGATTTTCATACCTGTTCCCTTCCCGTGCTTTAAGCTTTATAATTTCCCCTTTTTATATAAGAAGAGCCCAATTCCCAAAGCCATGGCTCCGGCAGGTATCATTAACAGGCTGGTTTGTCTGATGGCCGCCGGTACAAATACACATAATAAGGTCATGGACAGCAGGGGTATAACGGCTATTTTAGGACTTTTCAAAAAATATTTAAAGCCAAGTGCGCCAAAAAGTGCCGGTATCACATTGTCAAAAGCAGGTACTAACCGTTCATTTTGCAGTATGGGAGTAAGAGGTACGATTAAAATAACTCCTATTATGATGACCGACATGGTTACCAGGGCACTGGTGGCAACACTAATGGTTGATATGATTTCATTTTCCGGCGTTCCCACCTCCGTTTTTGCAATATCTCTGGCATTCATGGCACAAGGGATTTTAAGGTTAGTTAAATTTCCTGTTAAAAAGGACAAATAGCTTCCGCCCACTCCCAGCATGGGGGAGTAGACCAAAAATTCCACCATACCAACCGGCAGATAAATAACGGCTACTTTTGAGAATCCCTGTATGAATCCACCCAGATCGGGAGCCGCATCGTAAAGGATGCCGATTAAAAAAGGTACTGCCAGCAAAAAAACCAGGGCTGCACTCAGCGTAAATCTGCCGATTCTATGTAAGGAATTATTAAACTCCTCAAAATATATGTCTTTTTCTTTTTGTTCCATATTTTTTTCCTTTCTTTTATTCACCATACCAGGAATTCCTTTACATAAAAACAGCCGCTATCATACCGGCCAGCATGCTGGTCGCAACACTGAAATTATCAAGCCATGACTTCTTTTTCCTGACTGTAAAATATTCGAATATTGCCATAATAAGGGCAGAAACAAGGGCAACAGCCAAAGGCATATAATCCGAATTTGAAGTAAAAGCTCCGATATAAGAACCTATATAGGCACTGCAAAGACCGATAAACATGGCAATTGTCGCATA
The DNA here is from genome assembly GCA_946409475.1 of uncultured Lachnospiraceae bacterium. Taxonomy (GTDB): domain Bacteria; phylum Bacillota; class Clostridia; order Lachnospirales; family Lachnospiraceae; genus CAMJWQ01. The sequence goes on along the minus strand of CAMJWQ010000240.1, from coordinate 349 downwards.
AGCCCCGAATCCCTGCTTGCCGGTGTTCTCTTTTTTAGGCTTACTTTGTACTTTCTTTAAATATTTTTTCAATATTAAAATACTGAGGATTATTCCTGACACGATGCCCACCGTCATTACTAAAGCAACCGTGGTAAAGGAAGCTATTGACATTTCACTTACTTTCAGGCCGCTAAGACCTAAGCTGTTTGCAGCTATTTCCGCAACATTCAGTTCATATTGCAGAGAGCCGATTACCGACAGCCGGAGCCATGAAAAAGGCAGTCCCAAAGAACCGCTAAGAGCAATCACTCCCAATAAAATACTGACACTTGGCAGCACGGTAAAGGTAGCACTTGCCGTTACGGTT
>CAMJWQ010000239.1 GCA_946409475.1 uncultured Lachnospiraceae bacterium | reverse complement strand
CGCAGGTTCTTTTTAGTTTCGTGTACCTGTCAAAATATTTTTTGGCATTTTCCAAAGGCGGAATGGTACTGTCTAATGGAATGGTTACCATCTCATTGGTGTAATAGTTTAAGGCTTCAAAGGAGGAGCTGCCCTCCTCAACCTGATAACCGTAAGTATTGATTAATTCACCGTATATTTTATACTTATCCCTTTTTGCCGTATCCCTTAATTGCTTTTCTTGCAGATCATATTTTTTATAATTTCGTTCCAGGGAATTTTGAACAACTTTTCGTAAATCAACAGATTTTTGCCGGATTCTTGTAAAGGTGTTTTTTTCTGCATAGTAAGTTTCCAAGAGCTGGGAAATACTCTTATAATATTGTGTCTCATAATTTTTTTCATAGTGAGTTAACAATAGGGAAGAAAATTCTTTCGGCTCCTTCTTATCTGTTAGAATAACAGGCCGGAACCTGCCTGCGCAAATATCTTCCGTAATTAATGAAAACATGTGATACAGATGCAGCCTTTCATTATCCCTAAGGGTATCTGCGTAAATTTCCGACGAAATAGAGGCACGATAACATATTTCTTCAGCCACAACAGGACTGATTCCCTTTAATGACGTATATAAAGCTTTGGAAAGCGGCATAGCTTTTGTTAAAATTTCACTGAAAAACAACTCTCTCGTAATCAATTGGGGGTTATATTTTACGGAGGTTTCCGGTATAAAATATTTTCTGCCCGGTAACACCTCCCGCACGGAGCTGACATAGGAGGGAATGTGTTTTATACTGTCTAAAATCACATTGTCCTCCGTACAAAAAATAATATTACTGTGTTTCCCCATCAGCTCTATAATTAAATATTTTTTACACAAGTCACCCAATTCATTATAATGTTCAACGGTAAAATTAACGATCCGTTCAAAATCAGGCTGGGTAATTTCAATTATTTTACCGTTTAATAAGTGCTTACGAAGCAGCATACAAAATCCCGGTGCCGTCAGAGGTGACTGTTTGTTTACCGATGATAAGTACATGAGCGGCAGACTGGCACTGGCAGATAATAATAAACGGTATTGTCCCTTATTATTTTTTATGGTCAATAATAATTCATCACTTTCCGTCTGCGCAATTTTATGAATTCTTCCGTTCAGAATGGTTTCCTTTAGTTCCTGTACAATATTTGCTATGGTAATTCCGTCAAAAGCCATAAATTTTCTCCTTTTTCCTGTTCCATTCATTATAACAATAAGGTTTCCATAAGAAAAGGGTTTTGGTGTTACCGGCAGAAATTCCGTTACTCTTTAGCCATTCTGCTGAGTGTTCCTTCCGTATTTGGCATAACGGGCGGCTGTTGGAAAATTCCCAAGGAAAAACCCGATAGTAACGAATTTCTTGACTAGCATTTTTCTATGAATTATAATACTAAGGAGTGTGGAAATGAAAAAATTAGAATTGCCATACTGAAAGAGTGAAAAAATGATAAAAAGTATGACGGGATTCGGGAGATTTGAGATGAACGATAATTTTCGAAAAATTATCGTTGAGATTAAGGCGGTAAATCACAGATACTTGGATCTTTCCATTAAAATGCCTAAGAAATTTAATGTATTTGAGACAGAAATTCGAAATGTGATAAAGGATTATGCACAAAGGGGAAAGATTGACCTCTACATTTCTTTTGAAGATTATACAGATAAGAATTATTGTGTCAAATATAATAAGGATATTGCAAAAGAATATTATGATCATTTACAGACTATGGCTGATGATTTTCAGCTGGAAAATGATGTGCGTGTTTCCAATTTATCCAGGTATCCTGAGGTTCTTGTTATGGAGGAGCAGCCCCTGGATGAAAAAGAATGGTGGTCCTTATTAGAAAAGGCATTAAGAGGAGCACTTAATCAGTTTATTGAATCGCGGATAAAAGAGGGAGAACATTTAAAAGCGGATCTGCTGCAAAAGCTGGATATGATGCTTACCTACGTATCTGAAATTGAAGAAAGATCTCCTGAAACTATTATGGAATATCGTAATAAATTAGAAGAAAAGGTAAAAGAGCTGGTAACGGATATAGACGTGGATCATTCCAGAATAGTAACGGAAGTGACTATTTTTGCAGATAAAATTTGTGTGGATGAAGAAACGGTACGATTAAAGAGTCATATAGAAACGACGAAAATGAACCTCATAGAAGGAGGAACCATAGGACGTAAGCTTGATTTTATTGCTCAGGAGATGAATAGAGAGGCCAATACCATATTATCAAAAGCAAATGACCTAAGGGTATCTGAAAAAGCCATTGAATTAAAAACGGATATTGAAAAAGTCAGGGAGCAGATTCAAAACATTGAATAACAAAGGTGAAAAGTAAATGGCAGGATTAATTAATATTGGATTTGGTAATATTGTAAATATGGATAAAATCATTGCAGTGGTAAGCCCCGAATCAGCCCCCATTAAACGAATGATACAGGGGGCAAAGGACAACGGGCACTGTATTGATGCTACTCAGGGACGCAGAACCAGGGGAATTATCATTATGGATAACGGCCAGATCGTATTATCGGCATTGCAGCCGGAGACCATTGCCCACAGAGTGCAGGGTGATAATGGGGATAAAAATAAAAATGCTGATAAAGTAAAAATAAGTATGGATGATAAAGGTGAAGAGGATGAATGAGCAAGGAATTCTAATAGTAATTTCGGGATTTTCCGGAGCGGGAAAAGGGACCTTGATGAAATCCTTACTGGCAAAGTATGATAATTACGCCTTGTCCATTTCAGCGACAACCAGAAGGCCCCGCCTGGGAGAAATGGAGGGAAGAGAGTATTTTTTTAAAACAAGAGAAGAATTTGAACAGATGATCGCATCGGACGAACTGATTGAATATGCCAGCTATGTCGAAAATTATTACGGCACACCGAAAGGGTACGTAAAAGACAAGCTAAAGCAGGGAAAAGATGTAATATTGGAAATAGAAATTCAGGGAGCATTAAAGGTAAAAGAAAAATATCCCGATGCCTTACTGTTATTTGTAACACCTCCCAATGCGGCAGAATTAAAGAAAAGACTGACGGACAGAGGAACGGAAGACTGCAAAGATATAGAATGCCGAATGCTGCGGGCGGTAGAAGAAGCGGAAGGAATAGAAAAATATGATTTTTTAGTAGTAAATGATAAATTAGAGGATTGTGTGCACAATCTTCATGAAATTATTCAAAGTGCACATTTTCAGGTGTTTAGAAATATGGAGTTTACAAAAAATATAAAAAGAGAATTAAAAGACTTCTCGAAAGGAGAAAAATAATGCTGCATCCATCTTATACGGATTTAATGAGAGTAGTTAACAGTGAGGTTGAAAGCGGTGAACAACCGGTGGTAAACAGCCGTTATTCCATAGTACTTGCAACCAGTAAAAGAGCCAGACAGATCATCAGCGGTGAAGAACCTCTGGTGGAGGCTGAGGGAAAAAAAGCGTTATCCGTAGCGATTGAAGAGCTTTATAGCGGCCAGGTTAAAATTGTAGGTGACGAAGAAGGCAAAGAGGCAGATTCCTAATATGAAAATTTTTATGGCTTCTCTGGGCTGTGACAAGAATTTGACGGATTCCGAATTTATGCTGGGCATACTGCATGATAAAGGATATTCTTTCACGGAAGATGAGAATACGGCAGATATTATTATCGTAAATACCTGTTGTTTTATTCAGGACGCAAAGGAAGAAAGTATCCGGACAATTTTAGAAATGGCGGAGCTGAAAAAAGCAGGCTCCCTAAAGGTATTAATTGTTACCGGCTGTATGGCTCAAAGATATAAGGAAGAAATACTTTCTGAAATTGAGGAAGTGGATGCTGTAATCGGAACCACGGCATTTCAGGATATTCATAAGGTGGTTACAAAAACCCTGGAAGGAAACAGGCAGACTTATTTTCAGGAACTTAATCATTCGCCTGTTGTCGGGAAAAGCAGGATTATTACGACAGGAGGGCATTATGCGTATTTAAAAATAGCGGAAGGATGTGATAAGCATTGTACCTATTGCATTATTCCGCAAGTACGCGGTAATTACCGCAGTGTTCCCATGGAGCAGCTATTGGAGGAAGCAAAATACCTGGCAGCAAAAGGTGTAAAAGAATTGATTTTGGTAGCACAGGAAACAACTTTATATGGTATGGATTTATATGGAAAGAAGCAGCTGCCTGCTCTGTTAAGACAATTGTGTAAAATTAAGGGCTTATATTGGATCAGGCTTTTATATTGCTACCCGGAAGAAATAACGGAGGAACTGATTAAAATCATTAAGGAAGAAGATAAGATATGCAGATATCTGGATATTCCCATACAGCATGCCAGTAATCAAATATTAAAAAAGATGGGAAGAAGGACTACAAAAGAACAGCTTTATAAGACCATAGAAAATCTTAGAATGCAGATACCTGATATTTGTCTGAGAACAACATTGATCACAGGCTTTCCCGGTGAGACGAAAGAAGACTTTATTGAGCTGTATAATTTTGTTGATGAAATGGAATTTGACAGACTGGGAGTATTTACGTATTCTCCGGAGGAAGGTACGCCTGCTTTTTTAATGGATAATCAAATTGATGAAGAGATAAAAAAAGAAAGACGTGATGAAATTATGCTGCTGCAGCAGGAAATTGCCTTTGAAAATGCCCGCAGGATGATAGGCAGGGAATTATGTGTCATGATAGAAGGAAAGCTGGCAGATGAGGATGCCTACATGGCAAGGACCTATAAAGACGCGCCTAATGTGGACGGGTTATTGTTTGTCAATACGGAGGCTTCTTTACTTACCGGTGATTTTGTAAAGGTTAAAGTAACAGGTGCGGCCGAATATGATTTGATTGGAGAGATAATTGATGAATCTTCCGAATAAACTTACCTTACTGCGTATCATTATGATACCCTTTTTTCTGGTGTTTATGTTATTAATACCCGCGTATCCCTCTTCCAAGTTTATAGCACTGGCATTATTTGTATTTGCCAGCTTTACGGATTTTTTAGACGGATACATAGCAAGAAAATACAATCTGGTTACCAATTTCGGTAAGTTCATGGATCCCCTGGCCGACAAGCTGTTGGTATCTTCGGCCATGATATGCCTCATCGAATTAGGAGTATTGCCTGCATGGATCGTGGTAATCATTATCGGCAGGGAATTCATTATCAGCGGCTTTCGGCTGATAGCCGTCGATAATGGTGTGGTTATTGCAGCCAGCTATTGGGGTAAATTTAAAACAGTTTCCCAGATGATTATGGTCATCTTACTGATTTTACATTTTCAGAATGGATTCTATCAGATACTGGAAACCATATTTACTTATCTTGCCCTGGTGTTAACCGTTATCTCCTTGATTGATTATATCATTAAAAATATAGATGTATTAAAAAATTAATAAATTAAGCTGTGCATTTCACCCCATTTTGAATGCACAGCTTTTTGCGCGAAGGCAGGAGGCAAGCTGACATGCCTGCATGTCAATTTGCCGACGCCCGCGAGCCTAAGCC
>CAMJWQ010000238.1 GCA_946409475.1 uncultured Lachnospiraceae bacterium | reverse complement strand
TTTTTAAGCTTTTTAAGCTTTTTGGTGTTTTTATTTTTTGGTATTTTTTTATCAAAGTCTTTTTTTCTTATACAAATAAACGATGCAGAAATTATACATTTCGGATATAGCTATTTATCCATCTGTACCATATTTTCTTTTGGAATTTTCGGGCAAATGACCTTCGAACGATTATTGCAGTCCACGGGAAAGACCTTTTATACCATGATAACCCAGGGGACAGGAGCTATTATAAATATCATTTTAGATCCTTTATTGATTTTCGGGTTATGGGGATTTCCCCAAATGGGTGTGGCCGGAGCGGCGGCCGCTACGGTAATCGGGCAGATAGTGGCATGTTTGATGGCAATATATTTAAATATTAAAAAAAATACGGAAATTCATTTACAAATAAAGGGCTTTAGGCCAAAGGGCAAAACCATAATGTCCATTTATAAAGTAGGAGTACCCTCTATTTTAATGATGTCAATAGGTTCCGTCATGACCTATGGTTTAAATAAGATACTGCTGATGTTTTCATCAACGGCAACGGCGGTTTTTGGTGTTTATTTCCGTTTACAGAGCTTTATTTTTATGCCTATATTCGGATTAAATAATGGTATGGTTCCCATTGTAGCCTATAATTACGGAAGCAAAAACAAAGGACGACTCATAAAAACCGTTAAGCTTAGTATTCTATATGCCATTATTATTATGGTACTTGGTTTTATCGTATTTCAAACCTTACCCAATCAGCTGTTAGCCATATTTAATGCATCGGAAGAGATGGAAGCTATTGGAATACCTGCTTTAAGGACCATTAGTATAAGCTTTATATTTGCAGGCTACTCTATTATCAGTACCTCTGTTTTCCAAGCCTTAGGGGATGGCCTGTTAAGCTTAATTATTTCTGCAGCAAGGCAGTTAGTCGTAATATTGCCCGTTGCCTATTTGTTCGCCGTCAGCTTAGGACTTCATTTCGTATGGCTTGCTTTTCCTATTTCTGAAATCATAACCGTAATTTTATGCACTCTTTTTTTAAGAAGAATTTATAATAATAAGATAAAACTGTTAAATGAGTAAATAAATTGATTTGGTATTTTCTTACATTTAAATATATTTTTCCTGAATATTTTTTATGGGAATTGACAAATAACAATCATAATAGTATGATAAATAAAGGTAAAGGCGCTCGAAAGAGTGCCTTTTTTATCTGATTGGAAATTTTTCTGATCATGAGTGAGGAATTTTAGGGAGCTGAGAGCGGACTTGTCCGCTTTGTTTTATAAATACTGTGTACTGAAAGGAAGATGGAAATCTTATGATTAAAACAGTAGTAGCATCTGCATTACCGGTGGATGAGGTTTTACATATAAAAAAGCACAGAATGGAACCCATTTCCATGAGCGGTGAGAATAAAAGATTGTGTATCGTAACAGGCATACATGGGGATGAATTGGAAGGACAGTATGTATGCTATGAAATGATAAAACGGATTAATGCTCATAAAGAAAATTTAAAGGGGATTGTGGATGTTTATCCGGCCCTGAATCCTTTAGGACTGGATACCATTACACGCGGGATTCCAAAGTTTGATTTAGATATGAACCGTATTTTTCCGGGAAACGAAAACGGAAGTATGGTTGAATATATTGCTTCTAAAATTATTGATGATATTACAGGAGCAGATTTATGCATTGATATTCACTCCAGCAATATTTATTTAAAAGAAATACCGCAAGTACGGATCAGTGAAGAATCGGCACCCCAATTAATTCCCCTTGCCCTTAAGTTAAATGTGGACTTTATTTGGGTCCATTCCTCCATTACTGTGCTGGAATCTACATTAGCCCATACTCTCAATATGCTCAAGGTACCCACCCTGGCCTTGGAAATGGGAGTGGGAATGCGGATTACGAGGGATTATTGCGAACAGGTGGTTAACGGTATCTTTCATCTTATGAAGGACCAGGGTATCTGGGAGGGTGAAACAACGGAAGTGAGGGCACCAATTATTTCAACCGACGGGAAGGTACATTTTATTAATGCGGAAGCCTCCGGTATATTTGTACCGGCTATACAGCACTGGAAAGAAATAAAAATAGGGCAGCATATGGGTGACATTATAGATCCCCTTACGGGGTGCGTTATACAAAGCATAGATTCTCCCTGTGACGGTGCGGTATTTACTCTAAGAGAATATCCTGTTGTCTATGAAGGTTCTCTGATAGCCAGAATTTTAGGAGGAGACTGCATATGAAAAAAGACATTATATATACACTAAAAGCACCTTACCGCGATGATTTCCAAATACATGGATACCGGTTCGGAAAAGGCGAGCAGGCAGCCTGTATCATCGGTCCTATGAGAGGAAATGAAGTACAGCAATTATATGTCTGTTCCCAGGTAATATGTAAACTTGCAGAATTGGAAGAAAAAGGGGCGATAGCACATAATAAGGAAATTTTAGTGATACCCTGCGTAAATCATTATTCCATTAACATCGGAAAAAGATTCTGGCCGTCAGATAATACGGATATTAACCGTATGTTTCCAGGATATGAATACGGAGAGACCACACAGAGGATTGCTGCCGGATTGTTTAATCGTGTAAAAGATTATACCTACGGAATCCAATTTGCCAGTTTTTATATGCAGGGGGAATTTATTCCCCACGTCAGAATGATGGATACCGGTCATCAAAACCCCAGCTTAGCCAACCTGTTCGGGCTTCCTTATGTGGTAATTCGTAAGCCGGAACCCTACGATACAACCACACTTAATTACAATTGGCAATTATGGAATGCAAATGCATTTTCCTTATATACGGCGGCTACCGACCGCATCGATTTAGAATCCGCATCCCAGGCAGTTGCCGGAGTACTTCGTTTTTTGACACGGATGGGCATGGTCAAATATCAGGGACACAGTGGTTATATTGCCAGTGTGATTCAGGAGGAGGAGCTGGTTACGGTCAATACGCAGGAGGCAGGAATTTTCAGAGCGGTTAAAAATACAAATGAAGAAGTAAAAGTAGGTGATGTTCTGGCCGAAATCCTTCATCCCTATGAAGGCTACGTAAAGATGCAGATTTTATCACCCGTTGACGGGATAGTTTTCTTTGCCTATAACGAGCCGCTTGTAATGGAGAATACGGTCATATTTAAAATATTGGCCAAACTGCACAAATAAGAGGATATTCCTGTCGGGCCGTGTGTGTAATGATAGAATTAAATTTCATGAAATAAAATAAAACGGATAAGGCAGAAGAGAAAACGGATGTCTAATCTTTACTATAAAAGGATTTTATCAAAAGATCAGTCCTGTATTCTATCTCTGCCGGTATACCGTTTTGTTAATTTATGGACGATATACCGGTACAATGAAGCCTAATCAGACTCTTATTTTTTATAATTTAAAAGTCATTTTCTCATGGCAGAACGTATTTTTTCAGTAAGGGCCTCAGCCAGCTGTTCATGCCCCTCCTTTGTAAAATGACAGCCATCCTCATCCAGGGCTTTGACATAATCAGAAACATTAAAAAAATCTATGCTAAGCTCCGCTGCTGCTTTTTGTAACTCTGATACCAGGAGCTGAGATTTTTCAACAGCCCCCAGGTCGTATTCCGGATCGGCTATTATCGCGGCATTTACGGGCACGGGAGCCATTAGCAGTATTTTTGTATCAGGATTCCCGACAGTACCCTGCATGAGCCGGATAAGTTTTTTTACGGAATCGGCAATGGCTTGGGCTGAGGCCTGATATCTGGTCTTAATATCATTGGTGCCAAGCATTACCGTTATATAATCAAAAGGACTGTGGGACAAAAGACAGGGCAGAAGATAAGAATAACCGTCCGTATATGGTTTTATGGGATCCATAAATCCACTTGTCCTGCCGTTTAATCCCTCTTCCGAAATATGATATTGCCGACCTAAGGATTGAGCCAGCCTTCCTGTCCAGCGAAGGTCTCTTCCAAAGCGGGAGCCGTCTTTACCACAATAGCCCCAGGTGTTGGAATCTCCATAACATAATATTTCTATCGGCCTCATAAATTAATCCTCAAATATATTTTCTTTATATAATGGGTATCTGCTGATCAATCCCGTCGTTTGCTCTTTGATTTTTTCTAATTCCTTATTATCATCCACATGGTCGGCCGCCAGCTTCATAATTTCCGCTATTTCTTCAATTTGTGCCTCTTTCATTCCTCTTTGGGTAACACAGGTCAAACCGATACGGACACCGCTGGTTACATCCGGCTGGGAATCATAAGGTACTAAAATATTATTGACGGAGATACCGGCCTTATGCAGAGCGGTTTGAAACTGCTTTCCGTTTATTCCTTTGGATCTTACATCTACCAGGAGCAGATGATTATCCGTAGTACCGCTGACAATACGGAAGCCTCTGTCTGCCAAGGCCCTTGCCAAAGCGCTGGCATTTACTAAAATCTGCTGCATGGTTTCTTTAAATGCAGCTGTTGCCGCATATTGTAAAGACCAGCATTTTGCAGCTATTTCATTCATATGTACGGAGGCAACAAGACCGGGGAATACTCCGTTATCCAGCTTTTGGGCATGTTCTTCTTTGCATAGGATCATACCGCTTCTGGGACCGCAAAAGGTTTTTGTAGTGGAAGTGGTAACAAAATCGGCAAAGGGAACGGGACTTGGGATGACCCTTGCGGCTACCAAGCCGCAGATATGGGCCATATCAACCATTAGATAAGCACCGACTTCTTCCGCTATTTTTGCAAAGCCTTCATAATCAATCAGTCTGGGGTAAAAAGTAGCTCCTGCCAAAATTAATTTGGGTTTGCATGTCAAAGCAATTTTCCTGAGTTCATCCATGTCTATGATTTCCGTTTCCCTGTTTACACCATAATATGCAAATTGGTAAACATCATGAGATAAATTGCCTTTTATTCCATGAGTGGTATGTCCGCCCTGCTCCGGAGACATGCTTAATACCGTATCCCCGGGTTTTAGAACAGAGGCATAAACACCATAATTTGCTGTTGAGCCTGAATAAACCTGCATATTGGCATGACCGCAGCCAAAAACCTTTTTGGCACGGGCAATGGCTTCCATTTCTAATTCATCGGAAATCCTGCTTCCTACCTGGGAACGGTTCCAGGGATAACCTACCAATGTCGTATTCGTAATGACAGAACCCTGTATTTCCATTACCTCCGGGGGAACAATGCTTTCCGATGCAATCATTTCAATATTTTCTTCCTGACGTTTCAGTTCGTCCTCTAAATGCCGGTAAACAAATGGATCCGATATCTTTGTATGCTTTAACATACGAACACCTCCTAACTTTTATACAGTAATACTAACGCTGACTTTTTTTAAAGTCAATATAATAAAATAAATTAAATATATTGAACATAATTATTTTATATGATATAATATGAACACTTAGCGAGGTACTTTCGAGCTTAGTGAGAATATATACCTGACCACTTAATGAGGTAGTTTCGAATTTAGTGGACATGGTGAAATAGGAACACTTAGCGAGGTATTTTCGAGCTTAGTGAGAATATATACCTGTCCACTTAATGAGGTAGTTTCGAATTTAGTGGACATGG
>CAMJWQ010000237.1 GCA_946409475.1 uncultured Lachnospiraceae bacterium | reverse complement strand
AGGTTTTGGACACCAAGGGGGAACTGGACAATACGGTATGTTATTCATCGCTTACCATCGATATCCGTAACTGTTGGAAGGACAAAGAAGAAACACACCAGTATAAAGACAGTAGACTGGTCTACAATTATGAAGGAAAGGTTTGGTATGTAGATGAAGCAGGTGAGAAGACAGAATTAGTATACAAGGGATACGATAAGGGGACAGATAGCAGCCGTTATGGTTTTAAACCACAAAGCATGATAAAAGAGTCTTCCGGATAAAGTGCAGTGAAGATATACGGATATTTTCCCATGTAGGAAGACGGTCACACAAGTGGAAACGGCTGTATGCCATGCGAAGTGGAATAGAGAGGATCAACGGAAGAATAGACAGAGACTATAAATTTGAGAAGCATACAATCCGTGGACTTGAAAAAATGAAGATGTTTATCAATGTAACTTTTATCGTATATTTAGCGATGGCAAAAGCGAAAATAGAACGTGGAGAAAAAGAACATTTGACACGTCTTTATGCATAAATCAAAAAAAGAAAGGGAAAAAACAAGGCTTTATTAAGAGCACCCAAAAAACGGTACAGAGAAAATAAGAAATGAAATGAATACAAATGAACAAGAAAAATCTGGAACAATATCGTTTTTGGAAAGTTATCCACAGCGATTTGAAATCTTACAGCGAATGTTACAGTTCAGCCGAAGGCTGAACTGTAACGTTTGTCGTGTCAAGAAGGGCCAACACTATTGACTTTTGCACCACAGTAGTATATCATGAATGACGGTATGATTAATTTTTCCAGTCAAATCAGGCGAGATCATTAGATGCTATTATATTTTGACAAAGTATGGGCAATATGTACCTGACATTACTTTTACTTATGGAAAAAGGGGGGAACGAAATATGCAGCGCAAACTTCTGGGAATACAGTGGAATAAATTTCAGTTTATATTGCTTGTATTAATAACATTATTTCGAGCAGGTCTGTCAACATTGTTGGGAATATGGTATCCTTCCGAACAAGTATATGATGATCAATTGTTGGTAAATTACGCAAAATTGAATAGCCATTTTCATACTTCAAATCAACTTTCGATGGTCAAAACATTGGGTTATCCGATTTTCTTGGATGCAGTATATTTGAGCGGATTAAGTTATGTACTTGTGGTAACTATTATATGGATTATAGCGGCTGTGTTGACGACAAAATTGTTTACATATGCGACCCAAAACAAGCTGTTTTTAGCTTTTGTATATATATTTGTTTTGTTTACGCCTGCTGCTTTTGATAGTTGGCTGGGAACCAGATTATATAGAAATTCTATTATTGCACCCTTTGTGTGGATCACATTTGTGCTGATGTTTTTGATTTTAATAAAGTTGATTTTGCAAAAAAATATTGTCTTAAGGAATCTGGCGGCTGACTGTATGGTTCTTAGTATTGTTTTTTTCTTTACCTATTATATTAAAGAGGACGGAATGTGGATGCTGCCGGGTCTTTTGATATTTGTATTATCGGCAATACTTATTTTATGGATAAAACATAGAAAATATTTGCAAAATAAAACGGAGATTACTAAGCCGAATTCAGAGAAAAAATATCTATTAACAGCCACGGTTTTTATTTCCTTGCCGGTTTTATTTTTTGCATTGTTTACACAGGCCTATAAGGCGGTCAATTACCATTATTTTGGTGTTTATGCAATTGATACACGAACCGATGGAGAATTGGGCAGATTTGTAAAGAACATATATAAAATATATTCAAGTGAACGTACCAAAAACATATGGGCACCGCAAGATGCTATAGACCAGGCATTTGCCGTATCCCCGACTTTAAATAAACATATGGAACTGCGTGACCGTATAATCAACACACCATGGAAAGAGCAAAATCCAATAAGGGGAGATTTTTTAACATGGGTTTTGCGAACGGCATTGGTTGATAGTGGATTGTGGGAATCAGAAGTACAGGTAAATGAATTGTTTGGCCAAATAAATAAGGAAATTGAAGCGGCTTTTAATAGCGGAGAGTTAAAAGAGGATAGTAAATTGCAAATAACCTCTTTTGCTGGTGGCAGAAGCTGGCAGGAGATCAAAGAACTTTTCAATGAAATTTTGCAATCATATAAAACCACAATTTATCTGGACGGATATGAGCCGGGAGGACGGTGGGGAACTACAACGGATTTAAGCTCTGCACAGGTTGCCACGCTTTTAACACATATGAATCAGTTAGATTTAGAGGGGAGTGCATACGATCAACGGTCTTTGGAAATGAGCATTGGAAATGCGATAGCGGCTGTTATATTTAAAATTTATTCCATACTCAATCCGGTTCTTTTAACGTTATCAATGGTGGCTTTTTTTATAAGTATTGTACGCATATTGCGGAAACAGAACAGCATGGAAAAACACTTTAAAAGCATATGTGTTCTTTTTTTGGCAGGTACCGTTATGCTCGTCGGTTTTTCTCTGGCATATGCATTTTCAGTTTCTTGGTTCAGCGAATATGTTTGGACAGTCCTTGGTTTAGATATAAACATTACAATATTGAAGTTTTATACTATTGGCATGGTGCCTCTTTTAGCCTTGACAGAATTATTTGGAATATATATGTTTTTTGTTCATATTCAAGATTTTATCAATATGAAGGGACTGACTGCTGGAATTTCTAAAAAATATAACGGTAATAATAAAGATAAAATTTTGCTTTATAGGAGAAATGAAAATGAAAAGAGTAGTAATTATTGGCGCAGGACCTGCGGGATTAACGGCGGGATATGAATTGTTAAAACAGTATTCGAAAAATTACGAAGTGATAATTCTGGAAGCTTCGCAAGAAATTGGAGGTATTTCACGTACGGTATGTTATCATGGAAACCGTATGGATATTGGCGGGCATCGTTTTTTTTCAAAAGATCAAAAGGTTACCAACTGGTGGCATGAGCTTTTGCCGGTTCAGGGAAGTCCTTCATATGATGATAAAAAGCTAGAGCGTGCCTCCGCTTTACAGGAAGGGGGTCCTGATCCGGAGAAAGAAGATCGTGTTATGCTTATCCGGCACCGTGTGTCAAGAATCTATTACAAGAAGAAATTTTTTGATTATCCGATTTCCATGAAATGGCAGACAATAAAAAACATGGGACTTTTATCTACAATGAAGGCCGGATTTAGTTATCTGCATGCTTCTGTTTTAAAGAAGCCTGAAACCTCTCTGGAAAATTTTTATATTAATCGCTTTGGGAAAGAACTTTATTCTATGTTTTTTGAGGGGTATACGGAGAAGCTGTGGGGACGTCATCCGCGGGAGATTTCTGCGGACTGGGGCGCACAGCGTGTTAAAGGCTTATCAATTCGGGTTGTTTTGAAAGATATGTTTTCAAAAATATTTTCTCATGGAAAGAGCCGCAAGGTAGAAACCTCTCTGATTGAGGAGTTTTTTTATCCCAAATTTGGTCCTGGCCAATTGTGGGAAACTACTGCGCAGAAAATTCAGAATATGGGCGGTACAATTAACAAAGGCTGCAAAGTCATTGGAGTACAAACGGATAACAAAACGAATCAGGCAACCGGCATTTTATACGAATGTGAAGGAAAACAGCATACGTTGACAGCGGATTATGTGATTTCTTCCATGCCGTTAAAAGATTTGGTAGCTGCTATGAATGATGTTCCGAAGGACATATCCGCTATTGCTGCCGGTTTGCCCTATCGTGATTTTGTAACGGTTGGTCTTTTGGTAAATAAGCTGAATCTAAAGAATGAAACAGCTATTAGAACTCTTGGGAATATTGTACCTGACTGTTGGATATATGTGCAGGATACTGGTGTAAAACTGGGCCGAATCCAGATTTTTAACAATTGGTCTTCATATATGGTGCAAAAACCGGAAGACACAGTGTGGATCGGATTGGAATATTTTTGCACTGAGGGTGATGATTTTTGGAATATGTCTCAAGAGCAGTGTGTGAATTTGGCTATTGATGAACTTATTAGTATGGGTGTGATTCAAGGCAAAGATGTTATTTTGGATTCGCATCGTGAACGTGTGCAGAAAGCATATCCGTCATATTTTGACACCTATGCAAATATTGATGATTTAATCACTTATTTGAACAAATATGATAATCTTTATTGTGTCGGTCGTAACGGACAACATCGTTATAACAATATGGATCATTCCATGGCAACTGCCTTTGAAACGGTGTCAAATATCGTTACAGAAAAAAAGGATAAAGCTAATATTTGGAATGTGAATACGGAAAAAGAATATCACGAGGAAAAGAAAAAATAATTAAAAAAATTTTTAAGTAATATGAGAGTATTTAAGGGCGGATGCCATATATATGGCTTTTCGCCCTTGTATGCTATGCATGACACAGGTTTTGTGGGGAGGCCGAAATCTAAAAGTGTCAGGAAAAGAATTCTTACCTTTAGTAATTTCGCAAGGTTAATAAATTTAAATAAAATGGCAGAGGATTAAGGTGTGATGTGTGATGAAGGCTCTGGCAACGATAAGTTAATAGAAACCGTAAGGAATTATTCGTTGAAACTACAGTTATAAAATGATATAATAACTTGAGTTTAAATCCCAATAATAGTATTAAGGAGAGGCCTATGATAACATATTTAGTAACAGGTGGGGCAGGATTTATCGGATCCAATTATATTCATTATATGTTAAAAAAATATGAAGATAGTATTCAAATTATTAATGTAGATAAATTGACTTATGCGGGAAATTTGGAAAATTTAAAAGATGTAGAAAGCAGAAAAAATTATATATTTATAAAAGCAGATATTTGTGACAGTTCTGCTATTAATAAAATATTTGAAGAACATGAGATTGACCGTGTTGTACATTTTGCAGCAGAAAGCCATGTAGACAGAAGCATACGGAATCCCGAGGTATTTGTAAAAACTAATGTATTAGGCACCTTAGTCATGCTGAATGCTGCAAAAAATGCGTGGGAGATGCCGGACAGCTCCTTTAAACCTGGAAAAAAGTTTCTCCATGTTTCAACAGATGAGGTGTATGGTTCGTTAGAAAACGAGGGGGAATATTTTTATGAGACCACTCCTTATGATCCCCACAGCCCTTATTCTGCCAGTAAAGCATCCTCAGATTTTTTAGTGAAGTCCTATATTGATACCTATAAATTCCCGGCTAATATTACAAACTGCAGCAATAATTACGGGCCTTATCAATTTCCCGAAAAGTTGATACCGCTTATTATCAATAATGCACTGCATGGAAATAAGCTTCCTGTTTATGGTGATGGGAAAAATGTCAGGGACTGGTTATATGTGGAGGATCATGCCAAAGCTATTGATATGGTACAGGAATCAGGCAAATTGGGCGAGACCTATAACATTGGCGGACATAATGAAAAGCAAAATATTGAGATAGTCAATATTATTATTGAAACATTATTGGAAATGCTGCCAGATGAGGATCCCAGAAAGAAGCTGGTGAGCAAAGACCTGATCACTTATGTAGAAGACAGAAAAGGGCATGACCGCAGATATGCTATAGCACCGGACAAAATCAAAGAAAAGATTGGCTGGTATCCGGAAACTATGTTTAAAGAAGGAATCAAACGTA
>CAMJWQ010000236.1 GCA_946409475.1 uncultured Lachnospiraceae bacterium | reverse complement strand
TTGTAAATAATGCCGTAAACAGCATGGAGGTCAGAGCGATGGCAAGGACGGCGATACTATTACGGGTCTTGTTCGCTTTCAGGCTTTTGTAGGATAGGCTTGCAATTGTCTTCTTGTTGTTCACCTTTATCATAGCACATCACCGCCTACGATTTTTCCGTCCTCAATACGGATAATGCGGTCGGCCATCTGGGAGATTTCCTCATTATGGGTAATCATCACAATGGTCTGGCCGAATTTTTGGCCGGAAACCTTAAGCAGACCCAGCACATCCTGACTGGTCTTACTGTCCAGATTGCCCGTAGGCTCATCTGCAAGAAGGATAGCCGGCTTTGAGGCAAGAGCACGGGCAATAGCCACACGCTGCTGCTGTCCGCCGGAAAGGTTATTGGGCAGATTACTAAGCTTGCTCTCAAGACCCAGGATTTCTATAATTTGTCCGATAAATTCTTTATCCGGCTGCTCCCCGTCAAGCTGAATGGGTAAAACGATATTTTCATACACATTCAGCACAGGTACCAGATTGTAATTCTGAAAGACAAATCCGATTTTACGGCGTCTGAAAATCGTCAGCTCCTCATCCTTCAGAGAAAATATATCTTTTCCGTCTACCGTCACTTTTCCGTCTGTCGGACGGTCAAGGCCTCCAAGCATATGCAGCAGGGTAGACTTTCCGCTTCCGGACATCCCGACAATGGCTGCAAATTCCCCCCTGCTGACGGTAAAGTCCACTCCGGCTAAGGCATGGACAGCCGTTTCGCCCGAACCATAAATCTTTGTCAGTCCTTTTGTTTCCAATATATACATACCATACACCTCCTATAATATAATGAGCCTGCACCAGGCCTGTCAGGAACACCGGTCCATAAACCTGCCGGCACTCTGCTCAAAACTGTGAGAACAAATATGCCGCATTAGAAATCCTCTCAGCAGGCAAGCCCACAAACCAAAAACAGTCCGTATTATATTTCTACAATACAGACTGTAACACAGTAATCTTTCTACATTCTTTCGTGAGAATCCTTTATTCTAACGGTTTTGTAAGATTTCACGGCTTCCGCAGCAAAAATACGGAAAATGTGGTTCCTTTTTCCCGGCCTGATACTACTTTTATATATCCGCTCTCTCCGTTTATAATTTGACGGCTCAGATATAAACCAATACCGATACCCTCCGTATCACCGACAGCAGGTGAGCGGTAAAACCGCTGGAAAATTTTTGATTGCTCCTCCTCCGGAATACCGATTCCCGTATCTGTAATATCGATCCGCAAAAAAATTTCGTAGGGTATTACGGTTATTGAAATCTTACCGCCTTTCTGCGTATATTTAACAGCATTGTCCACGATATTGTATATGGCTTCCGTTGTCCACTTACTGTCAAAGTAAGCTGTTTCGCTTGCAGAAGTGATGAAAAGCTCTATATCTTTGGCGGCAGACAAGGGGCGAATCTGGCTTTCCACCTCATCCAGTATTGAACGGATTTTATTTTGTCCGGGATGTAATGCCAGAATACCCGTCTCTAATCTGGAGGTTTTCACTAATGAGCCGATAAGAAAATGAAGCTTTTCCGCCTGCTGGCTCAAAGCCCTGACACAGGTATCACTTTCTTCCGGTAACTTTTGTTCACTTAACAGCTGGGAGTAAAGCAGAATATTCGCCAGAGGTGTTTTGGTTTGGTGGGAAATGTCTGAAATGAGTTCCTTAATCTTTTCCTTTTCATCGGAGACGTTTTTAGCCGAAATGGCAGAGGCCGACAAAAAATGAGCCAGCTTTGTTTCTACCGCAGAGAGGAGGCTCTCATCAAAAACCTTATCAGAGAAATTGCCCCTGACAGCCATATTCAGCATTTCATTCATGGTCGTAAGCATTCTCCTGGTATTACGGCGATTGCTTATAATACCAAAAACGGCTGTCGTAACAGTGATGACAGCCAAGATAAGCATAAGCATGCTTAAATCCGGTATCTTCATCCTTCCTTCACCGCCCATGTATAACCTATACCGTATACCGTTTTTATATACTTAGGCATGGCCGGATTCTCCTCCAGCTTATCACGCAGACGCTTAACGGAAACAGAAAGCGCATTCTCGTCTACATATTCAGACCCGTTGGTCCAAATGCGGTCAATTAAAGTTTCCCGGGCAAGGGTAATTCCACGGTTTTCCACCAGGCAGCGAAGAAGCTTCTGCTCCGTTTTGCTTAGTTCTACGGAAACCTTATCCTTATAATATTCCATCCTGTCAAAATCAAAAACATAGGAACCTATTTCCGTCCTTGCCGGGAAAGCCTGAGACTTCTTACGCAGCTGGGCGTTTACCCGTGCTCTGAGAACGGCAAGGCTGAAAGGTTTGGTAACATAATCATCGGCTCCCATTTCAAGACCCGCCACAATATCGGTTTCCATATCATTGGCAGTCAGTATGATAAGAGGTATCGCACTCCCGTTTCTTATTTCTTTTAACAATTCCAGTCCGTTTCCATCAGGCAAATTGATATCCAGAATCAATAAGTCAAATTTCTTACTGCCCCACTGTTCTTTTGCACCATGAAGATCAAAGCACTGCCGTACTCGAATTTCTTCGGTTCTTATGGCCAGACAAATTCCCATACTAAGTGCCTTGTCATCCTCAATCAATAGTATTTCCTTCATGTATTTCACTCCCCAAAATTTAACAGCTTTACTTTCTGTCAGTATGGACCTTCACTCTTATTCCTTATGTAATTACTTTTCTAAAAATTGAAGCAATCTGCTATAGTCTTTTTTCATAGCTTCATAACCATGCTTATAAAAATTCATTAATACATTATAGTTTTTTTCCGTCTTCTTAACACAGGGAATAGTGGGACGAATGACAAATATTTTTCCCTCTCTTTCCCATTTTTCTATTAAATCCAGGGTGTGGTTATAAACATACGGTCTTCTGAAAACAGTCTTTAAAAGCTTGGGGTATTTCCGCAAAGCACTTGTATATACTGTTCTTCCCCTGGTATTCAGCCTTTTGCGGTAGCCGTAATTTCTGGTTAAAATAACTACACATTTTCGATATCCCAAATCAAAGGTATGACGTAAGGGTATGGGATCAGCCAACCCTCCGTCCAAATAGGGAATACCGTCAATCTCTACCGCCGGAGAAACAACCGGCAGACTGCTGGAAGCCCGGCAAATGCCCATAAGTCTTTCCTTATCTTTTTCCTCTCTTAAATATTGCGCCTCACCCGTCAGGCAATTAGTTACCACTATTTCACATTGCATCTCATTATGAAAGTAGGTTTCATAATCAAAAGGAATCAGCTCATTGGGAAATTTGTCAAAGATCAGATCCATATCATAGAGGCTTTTATTTCTAACGAAATTTTTAAGGCTGATATATTGATAAATTTTCTCTTTTTGTATCATACAGTCTCTGGTTCTTCCTATTTGTTCAGAAACGTAATCCACAGCATTGCAGGCGCCTGCCGATACCCCAATGACATAATTCAGATCACAGCCTTCTTCCATTAGATAATCTAAAGCTCCGGATGTAAAAACACCTCTTGTTGCTCCCCCCTCTAATATAAGTGCCGTATTCTTCATATATATCCTCCCTGCAGCCAAATTACATTCAAAAAACAGGATATCGATATCCTTTGAAGTAAATTCGGTGCCTTCATAAATAAATTTAATTCGATGACCTCATTTTATCACCGGATTGGATTATTTACAACTTTTACAGGAAAGAGCTGTTAAACTTTCCCATTATCCATGATACATTTGCAGACATATTAATCATGATTATGTTTGTTAACATTCTTAATATGCTCACCGGCCACCGTAAGTATTTCCCTTACCTCCTCCTCCGTCATACCAAGGATTTCTTCTATTTCCGATATGTTTGCATTCCGCTGCCGTTCTTCCTTTATATTTAATGCTGCCTTATTAATCATCTCTGCCTTTTTCACAATCATTTCTTCCAGGTCGCTTTCTCTGCTTTGTTCATGAATACAGGCTTCCATGGCATCCATAATCATTTTCCCTAAAAATCCCGGTATTTCTTCCATGCTTTCACAGCAGCCCAGCATATCCAGTCCCATTAAAAGACCGATATTTCCTTCCTGCACCAGATCTTCATACGGCACACCCTGACCTTCATATAATTTCGCCAATCCCATTACCCGTTCTAAATATTGAAAGGTAATTTGCTCCTTTGCTTTTTTATCCCCGCCTATTAATTGTTGATATAAAAGCCCGGATTCTTCACCACTGATCTTGAGAAGGGCATTTACCTCGTCCTGATAAAAATTAATATGACTTACCGTATCTGTTGTGTCTTCTTCCCTTTCGGATTCCTGAAAATCCGTATTTGAAGTGGCATCCGTTACCGTTTCCATTTCCTGCATACGGATTTTTATTTTACTGTTTTCCAGGTATTGAAGAACCATATCGTATTGTTCTCTCTCTAAATGCAGTTCCTCCAACAGCTCGTCCAAATACTCTTTATCAATAAAATTGTCATTTTCTCCGGCCTCCTGTTTAATTGCATTAAGAATCCTTAAAAACTGTTCCTCTTTCATGTTACCTCCTGATTATCTTATTATCATAGAACACCTAAGCATAGATCTTCTAAACAGAAGCAAATCGAAAAAAAGCAGACTTGGGGAAACTCCATATCCTGCTTTCTTTATTATGAATTGAGTGGTAAAAGCCCTTAATGTTTTTTGACATGCTCATGGGTAAATAAATGCTCCTGGCAATATTCATAATTACCGTCACATTTGGAGCAGAAACGAAACTCCAAATCTTCTCCGTCCAGCTCCGTTCTTCCGCAAACCGCACATTTATGCTTGGTTATCCCCTGGGAATTATGTACCTCCCTGCGATAGACTCTTTTTCGGTGTATTTCCTTTGGAGAAACCCTTTTGTAATTTCTGGTTGAAAAAAAGAATAATAAAAAGTTAGCTATGGATACCAGGGCGCAAATTGCAACAGCATAGCTATGGCTCATAATCGATTGTATAATGGAATATAAAAACAATGCCCCATTAAGAAAAGCCAGCCATTTTACCTTTACCGGTATTATAAAGAACAAAAGAAATTGTACATCGGGATAGGTAGCCGCAAAAGCAAAAAATAAGGATAAATTTAAGTATGTGGTATCCAGCAAATAGATATTACCCGTTATTAAATAAATTACAATAGACGCTGCTATGTGAAAAAGCACCCCTATAAAGAAATACAGATTAAAACGGAAAGCGCCCCACTGGCGCTCCAGCTGAGTCCCTATCATATAGTATAGATAAAGAGCAAATATGATAAAGATAAGGCTGTCACTTGGCGGTTGTATTAAAAAGGTGACGATTCTCCATATCTGACCATGCAATATGGCATTCGGATTTAACGAAAGAAAATAATAGTAAAAGTCCGGAGCAATCATATTGAGAACAAAACCCACTCCATACAGTATAATGATATAGTACATAAGATTATGAATGGCATATCTGCCGAATTTTCTTTCCAGTTTATTGATCCAGTTCATAATACCCCTTTCCGTTTACAGGCTGAGCAAGCTCAAATAGAAATAAATTATCCGATTACTAGTTAAGTCTTTCCGATTCTCCTGTTT
>CAMJWQ010000235.1 GCA_946409475.1 uncultured Lachnospiraceae bacterium | reverse complement strand
CATATAACCCTCATTAAATAAGCTTCGCATAAAACCTAAAAATAAAGGATACAGAGGGAGTCTCAATCTGTCGACCTTTCCCTGGAGCACGCTGTCTATGGCATTCACATAGCTGTCTGTATCTGCCCCGATTGTATAAGGCTGCAAATGGGAAAAATAAATGATCCGGAATATAATACATAAAAGCATTATGAAAACCAACGGATAGTAATGATATTTAGAAATTTTTTTGTATTTCGCTATAAATGCCTCTATTGCTAAAATTACTTTATTCATTTTACTCCCGGATTCTTTTTTGAGCCTTTTTTCCATTCTATTTTCTCCTTATACTCTCATGCAGTATCTATTTGTTCTGTAATGTACTCGGAATATAAATTATTGATCAAGCACTTCCGTGTTCCTGTTATTCCCTTTAATTCTCACAGTTTCATTAATAAAGACAATAATAACACCCAGGAAAATCATTGCCAACCCCGTATATAAAAATATCTGCAGTACACCCTTTAGAAATTCCATAACAAATTGGTAAAAGTATTCGGGTGTCACATTGACTTTCCTATATAATTCGGAAACCAGACAATAAGCAGGCAATATGATAATCATAATCCCAGAGCCCAAAACACTATAGGAAACATACCTGACCTTTTTATAGCTTTCCCTGTTGATTTTAAAAATAAAAAAAATTATCCCCAGCATAACAGCAATAATGATAAAAAGTACCCACGGGAAAATTGAATCATAATGATTCTTTACTATTATATAATAAGTAAACAACGGTATTTGTATGTTCTTACTATATTCTTCCCTGATAGAGGCAATATAATCTTGAATGCTTTTTTCTTCCTCTTCCGTAATCGCATACTCCTCCGAATCAAGAAAGGACAGGATATGATTCTCTAATGTATTTTCCCATTCCTTCGTGTCCGGCTCAAAGCTTTCTTCCCTTATGCTACTGTCAATAAACCGTTGTACATCCTTGTTAACGGCCTCCACACTGATTACATTATCAAAAATCTCAAAGGGAATTCCTGTGGACAGCGTCAATGCCTCCGCATTCTTCATAAAGCTTTCCATAACAAAATTACCGTAATCCGCTTTTTCAATGCTTTTTTCTATGGCATTCTCTGAAAATAATGCATATTTGGCAACAGGTAATAATACAAATGCCGTTAAGAACAATGTAAGAAACATGCCCATTATACTGCTGATTATAAAGCGTAATCTGTTTTTTTGTATCTTTTCTTCCATTATGTTTATTTCCCGCCTCCTATTCTACGACCGGCCCGGACAGTTTTTTAGAAAAAATAAAATAGCGGTCTACCTTTCTTCCCACCATTTTTTCAAAGGGATAGCAGGTATAGGTAATTAACTGCTCCTTATCCTGCCCTAAAATATCACCGATTTCTGCTTCTGCCGTATCCATATGAATTACCTGTATGTCTTCCACTTCATATTCATATATTCCGTAATTTGTGGTAACGGTAATAATATCACCCAGCTCAATATTTTGAAGGCATTTAAAATCAGTGGTATTATGCCCCGATAATAAAATGGTCTTCTCAAAACCGGGCATAAAGCTCCCAATATACTGTCCGACCCCCGCTTTTAATATTTCATTATTATCCCCCCAGTAGACCGGCGCATCCAGGCCGATCTTTTCACAGGATATATGGGCATACAGGGTTCCATAGGCAGGTATGGTGATATCTTTTATGGATACTGCTTCTTCTCTGTTTTTTTCGGCTGCTTCGGGATCATAAATAGAATTTAAGCTTTGATTAAAATCCGGTATTTCATCCGCAATCATCATCCCTCCCATTGCCTGCAGCATATCAAGAACGGGAGTTAATAAAAGAAAACAGATCATATACCCACAAACTGCAAAAATTAATGGCATATACAAATATGCCATTAATTCTGATTTTATTATTTTAATAAAATTATTTTTTTTAAATTTCAGCATCAGATACAAATAATTTTTTCTTATTTGCTGCAAAAACACATGCTGTCATTATTGTACCCAAAGATAACATAACGATTACGGATTGTGTCAGGTCAAAGCCTGTCTGCTTGATAATGGATCCGCTTTCTGCTACCGTTCCTGCGGAAGAAGCTGTCGCACTGCTGCCTGTTCCCACAGATTTGTCTACGATGGAAACATTGCCCGAAGCATCCACAACACTTGTCAGGTTAGGATTTGCCGTATTTGCCGCCGTATTCGCATAAGAGATAATCGTATTTAATTTGTCCGAGGTTTTAAGATCGGCTAATGATGTAATACTGGAATCTGTTGCGATTTCAGCTTCTGCCGCATCAATATTTCCAATGATGGAATCGACCTTATCCGTTGTCAGATCAACGGCATTATTGGTTAATTCCGTTACGGCCATATTATAGTATTCCGCCGGAACCTGCACTACCGTTCCGTTCAGCGAAACACCGGCACTTAATCTGTCAAGAATTCTCTGTTCCTCTGCCGAAACGCCTGTTGCGGCGTACGCACCTAATGTACTGAATAAAAATGTTGCTACTGCTGCTGATACTACTAATGCTTTTTTTAGTCTCATATCCTATTCTCCTCACATTTTGATAAAATATTACCTCATTTGTCGTAATTTGTCAATCCAGGTTATGGAATTTTTTGTATTTTATTGGAAACAATTCAGTTATTAACATTAATTTTAAGTAATGAAAAACGTTTAAAATGGACATTCTATTTTTGGAGGTGATAAATATGTTAGTAAGAGATATTATGTCGGACGATGTGGTTAGTGTCAGTGTGGATGATTCCCTGGAAAAAGCTGCAAAATTAATGCGGGAATACAATATAGGCTCCTTACCTGTATGCAGAAATGAAAAAGTGATGGGTATCATAACAGACAGAGACATTACACTAAGAGGTGTTGCAGAAGGTACCAATGCGAATCAGAAAAAGGTCGGTGATATTATGACCATGCAGCCTGTAGTCGGATCTCCTGAAATGAATGTGCATGAAGCGGCAAAAATAATGAGTGAAAAGCAAATTAGAAGATTACCCATCGTAGACAATAATACAATAGTGGGAATGGTGGCTTTAGGCGACATCTCCCTTCAGCCGAATCTGTCGGATAATGCCGAAGAAGCATTAAAAAATATATCCAAAAGCAACGACAGTATTTTTTAACCGAAAATAACATCCTTTCATATAAGGTCGATATTACTTACATTGTAATATTGACCTTTATTATATACTAACGCCCGGCTTTTTCCCAAATAAAAGCAAATCTAAAATTTTAACCCTTTTAATAATAAAAATCAACAGGCCGGTTATCACACTCATAAGGGCAAAGGCTGCCAAAACAAATAAGATACCGTTCACACTGTATAATGTACCGGTTTCTTTATTAGAATTGAGAAGGGTCGCAAAATGAAAATGCAATACATATATCTCCAAAGTATATTTGCCCAGAAAGCTTAGAATTCTCCTCACCTTGTTGTCTCTCATGCAGAGAAATACCCCGGAAAAGAAAATGCAGCCCAGGCCTGCCGTAAGCATCTGAAGCAGCAGACTGCTCCTGGTTTCCACCAATAAAAAATCATGAGTAATAATCATAACCACAAATCCCGTACCGCTAAGGATATATAGAAATTTCCATAGTACCTGTTCCCCTTTATTCTCTTTCTCCGGATAAAAGACAGGTAATTTATGGCCGGCTGTCAGATAGCCGAAAAAATAAAAAGGAAGATAATAAACCGTTAATCCGGGACTTAAAAAGGTAAATCCCTTAAGATAGTAAAATAACAGTAAAAGACACTGTAAACCAAATACTCCGGCAAAAACCAGCTCTGCCTTTTTAATACCCCATTGATCATCATGATATTTTGCAAATTCCGCTATGGACACCATACAGGTCAATATAAAGAGTGTCATTAAGAACCACAGCCCTCTTTCCAGTTGAAACAGGGTCCTCACAACAGCACCCGGAATATCCGTTATGTGAAGCAAAACAATCCATGAAAAAAAGGGAAGCAGTAAGGAGACAGCCCGCCTCGCGATTTTAGCGGTAAAATCCTGTAATGTTACTATTTTTTTACCGAGACCGTTGGTATACCCACTGACACACATAAACAACGGCATTTGCAAAACCTTTATCATATTATATAAATAAGGGTCCTCCAAATCGTTTAAGACCAACACATGTCCCAGCATAACGATAAGAATGGCAAACCCCTTTACGGCATCAATTGCCTCATTTCTTTTCTTCATTGTCCTGCTCCAAACTATCAATACTGATAAGTTATCCTATCATGGAATATATAAATTTTCAATCATGTTATAATTTTTCTGCGCCTTCCTGCGCCTTATAATGAGACTATTTACAGATAACTACGGATGTATTGCCGTTTTTTTATAGAATACGAATTAGAACTCGAAGCCCGAAGTTCGGCTGGCAACAAACAGCCGGTAACAAATAGGTGGTTTTTCCTAATCCGATATGCTATACTTACATATAATTTCATTAAAAATATTTATTGTATGGTGATTTACTTTCATCACATAAAGGAGCACTTATGTCCTCTCCCAAAGAAAGTATTAAAAAAATTCCGTTTATAAATAAGAATCTGCCTGTTTTATTAAAGGCTTATCAACGCCTTCATCAAATAATACTCCGGAGCTGCTGGTTTATCTTTCGTATGTTTCCCATAAACAGAAAAAAAATTATTTTCAGTAATTTTAACGGGGGAGGCTTTGGGGATAATCCCAGATTTATTGCCCTGGAATTTTTAACCCGAAAGCTGCCCTATTCCTATATTTGGGTATCCGGAAGCCCGGCTGCCGTTTATCCCGAAAGCATTCGTACCGTTAAGCCCGATACCCTTCTTTTTGTATTTCACATGGCAACAGCGGGATTTTGGATTGATAATACCAGAAAATTATACTTTTTCAGAAAGCGGAAGGGACAGGTCTATATCCAGACCTGGCATGGAGGCCCGGGCTTAAAAAAAGTGGAGGGAGATGCCATACAGGCATTGTCAAAGGAATATACGGATTACGCAAGGTATGATTCCACACAGATTGACTTATTTTTATCCTGCTGCCGCTGGTGTTCCGCATTATATCATAGCTCCTTTTGGTATAACGGTCCTATATTGGAAAAGGGTATACCGAAAAATGATGTTTATTTTAAAGACCCTGCTCCCATACGCAGCAGGATCCGTGATATTTTTCAAATTCCTGATAACAGGAAGCTTATTATGTATGCCCCTACCTACAGAGACGACAGAAGCACCGATATCTATGCCCTGGACGGCGAAAGGTGCCTTAAGGCCTTAAAGGAACGTTTTCAAAGTGAATTTGTCTTATTAATTCGCCTGCATCCCAATGTGGCATATAAGGATGATATTTTTACTTACAATGACCGCATTAAAAATGCAAGCCGTTACGATAATATGCAGGATCTGCTGGTTGCCTGCGATATGATCATAACGGATTATTCGGGCTGTGCTTTTGATTATCCCTTATTGAAAAAGCCCGGATTTTTATATGCCCAGGATTATGAAGATATGAGGCGTAAGAAGGATTACTATTTTAAACTGGAGGAGCTGCCCTTCTCTCTGGCATTAAATAATGAGGAATTGTTTTTAAATATCCTGACCTTTAACC
>CAMJWQ010000234.1 GCA_946409475.1 uncultured Lachnospiraceae bacterium | reverse complement strand
ATATATTCCTGTCTGTTAAATGATTCAAAAAAGAATCGTTATTCAAATTTATTTTATATAGTATAAACCCTGGGAATAACCCAAAGTCAATACTTTTTTTGGACGTTTTCCTATTTTTATATTTCTTATTGACTTGCTCTGTCGAAAAGCGTACACTTTTTAAAAAATACAGATAAGGGAGTCGGTCATATATGCAGCAAAATAAATCCCGCTTACGAATTAATCAGGTTTCCCAGCTATATGGAATCGGTGTTGATACCTTACGTTACTATGAAGAAATCGGACTTTTAACGCCGAAAAGAAATCCGGATAATAATTACCGCTACTATGATGGTAAGGATTTAACAAAGCTTAATATCATTCGCGAATTAAGAGAGCTCCATTTCTCTTATGCACAGATACGGGAAGCCTTTCATGATCGCAACCTGTCTGCAACAAAGGAGATGCTTTTAAAAGAAACGTCCATTATTGATGCTGAGATAACCAGGATGCAGTCTACAAAGGAATTTATCGGCCAGCGCATTAAGCTCCTTGATGCTTCCATAAGTAATCCTGCCTATGATACAATAAAAATTATTCATGAGCCGGAGCGTAAGTGCCTGCATATTGCCGACGGAGATATTGCCCCCTCTGAAATAGACTATTATATCAGCTCCTACATTAAATACAGCAACCTTAATCTCCAAAATATGATTGGCCGCTCTGATGGTTATCGGCTGGCACAGGATACCATAATCGACGATTACCGTTATAAAATCTGTGAAGTCTTTATTGTCAACGATTTTCTGACTGTAGAGCCAAGCTTCACCCTGCCAAAAGGAAAGTATCTCAGCATTTCCTACAGCGGAGACCAGGGGGCTTCTGCCAGGAGCGGAAAAAAATTAAAAAAATATATAGAAGAGCATAATCTTCGTACGAACGGTGATTTATTTCAGTTTTGTGTTATTGACTATTACGAGACAAACAATACGGATGAATACATTACCACACTTCAGATCAGAATAAATGATTAGACATTCTTTTTTTACATTTTACATATCCGTTTTGTGGCGGCACCTTTCCATATTTTCCGAACTAATCTCAAGAACATCCCCAAATATTTCATCCGTATCCTTCATTGCCTTCTCCGCACGGATGCCCGTATCATGGAACAGATTCAGATAAATATCTATGGTACCGTCCTTTTGTACCAAAATCCGGTTTATTACCTTCTTTAACTGGGAATTGGTGGTTTCCTCCATGGAGAGGAACGCTTGCATATTCGAAAAGGTGTCCTCAAGGATTTTTTCTATCCGGTCTCCTTTATCCATATTGAAGGATACTATTTTTAATTGGTTGTCTTTTTTTTCTATCTGCTCGTTCAGCGTTCTTACCTTTTCTTTTAATTCTTCCCGGGAAATTA
Organism: uncultured Lachnospiraceae bacterium; assembly: GCA_946409475.1. GTDB lineage: Bacteria > Bacillota > Clostridia > Lachnospirales > Lachnospiraceae > CAMJWQ01. The sequence continues at coordinate 4,246 of CAMJWQ010000234.1, read as the reverse complement.
AATCATCAATGAACATCTGCATATACTTGTCCTTTGTTTTTTGCAGCTTCTGGAGCTTTGTCTGCAGCTTTTTTATGTTTGCCTCATTATCCTCTTTTGCCTTATAAATCCGGTTGCATTCCGTAAGCATATTTTGTATGATTTTTTCCTTATGTACAAAAATACCGGATAAATACATACGTATGGCTGTTAGCAGGTCCTCTTCCGGGATTTTTGTTTTATTGCTGCAGCTGCCGGCTCCGTTGCTGTTCCGTCCGCTGCAGGCCCACCATACATAAGTATTCTGATAGGTACGCTCCATTCGCCGGAAGGAGTATCCGCATTCCGCACATTTTATCAGGGTACTGAACACAAATTTATTGCTCTGCCTTACTTTATTCCTTTTAAAAGCCCTATCTCTTTGACCGATGATCCTTTGAGCCTGCTGAAACTCTTTATCACTGATAATGGCCAACTCCGGTTTTTCCGTAATCATCCACTCACTCTCCTCCTTTTCCACGCGGGAACCGGTAAGAAAATCAGATACCTCTTCCTTTCCGTTTATGATTTTACCGATATAAATTTCATTTTTCAGAATTCGGCTTACGGCATTCTGAGTCCATTCACAGCTCCGCTTGGTGGTAATGCCCCTGCTGTTTAACATATTGGCAATCTTATTGGCACCATATCCGCCCTCCGTGTACCAGTCAAAAATTTGCTTTACGACCCTGGATTCATCCGGATTGACCGATAAGTGAAAATAATCTCCTTTTGTTTTATCATATCCATAAACCATATTTGGCACTTTACCCTTCTTTGCATTTTCCTTCTTACCGAATTTGACACGTTTGGAGGTGTTGGAGGACTCCTCCTGGGCCATTGCTCCCATAAGGGTAAGGACAAACTCCGAGTTTCCAAGCGTACACATATCCGCAGTAATAAAAACCGTTTCGATCTGCAATGCCTTCAGCCTTCGTACGCTTTGTAAAAGGTCAACCGTATTACGGGCCATACGGGAAACATCCTTTACCAAAACCTCTTCAAAAAGCCCCTTCTCCGCATCCCTGAGCAATCGGAGAAATTCCTTGCGGTTTTTAATCTTCGTTCCGGAAAGACCTTCATCTGCGTAGATTTCTATTAAACGTAAATGATTCCGCTTGCAATATTCTTCAAAGAATTTTTTCTGGGTTTCCAAGCTGTTCAGCTGATCACTTTTGTCAGTGGAAACACGACAATAGGCTGCTACATTCATATTTCAAATTCCTTTCCGTTCCTCTTATTTGTAATATACTGGAAAAAGACTGGCCTTGCAAGAGCAAAGTCAGTCTTTTTCCATAATTGTATTTCTATAATATTTTTTTTTAATTCCATAATTGCATTTTTTGCCGTTTCATGTATTTTAGCATCGTCAATAGATTCTCTTGATCGGTTAAAGGAATTGATTGCCCTGTCTATTTCATTAGAAGTTTTACAGAAAAGTTAACGTTATCGGCACTCACCATTTTTTTGAATCACTTCCAGCAGCATTTTTTCCAGCTTATTTTTATTAATCTCAATAATCCATTTTATTAAGTACGCCTCCGTATCTTTTGGCGTATTCGGGTTATGGAAACGATATAACAGCAGCTGCTTATTTTTCATATTTCCAGATCCCTTCTTGTCCTTTTTTCCATGTATATGCGTACAAAGGATAGAAAATGTATGGGCAGTGCTATTATTATGATTAATTTTTATTTCCTTTTATCCTATTCGTGCGTGAATATATTGCGGGTCATATCCGTTAATATCTCAGCCGTTTTATCCACTCCATACTTACTGCTGTCAATCATAATATCATAACCATCATAGGCATTCCGTGCTTCCGGACAGTAGCGGTATCGATAATTCTCTCTGGCCTTATCTACGGTACGGATCATTTTCCTGGCCGTTTTAGGATCCATTTTTAAGACCTCGATACAGTTGCGCAAACGGGCCTCAACAGGAGCATAAACATAAATATTAAGGCAGCGGGAATGGTCCTTCAATACATTACCGGCACATCTTCCTACCAGAATGCAGGATTCTTTATCCGCTAAATCGCGAATGATATTACTCTGGACATGAAAAATTTCATCCTGCATATTGGCTACCTCCATACCCAAAGGATACTGCCGGCGAAAGAAAACGGACTGGGCATTTTCTTCCTCATTACTGATTACGGATACAGGCTGCCCCATTCTCCTGGCGGTAGCCTCTACGATATCCCTGTCGTAAAAAATAATTTGCAGGTTTTCAGACATAATCTGCGCTATGGTTCTTCCCAGACTGGCAAACTGTCTGGAAATAGTCACAACATACTTTTCCATAATTACCATCCTCCTTAAAAATTATGCTGCCTGTTTCTGAAAATATCTCACTAATGAAGATAAGAAAAAATTAATGATAAAATATATCAGAGCTGCAAATCCGAAAAGAACAAATACATCGGATACATTTACCGTTCCCAGCCCATTATAATTATATGCGGAGCTTAACAGTTGTTTCGTTCTCGCCATTAACTCTATAGTTGCCACATTGGCAAGATAAGAAGAATCCTTTATGGTAGTGATTACCTGGCTTAATAAGGTCGGAACGATATTTCGATAGGCCTGAGGCAATACGATATAAATCATGACCTGCACAATATGGAAGCCCTGAGAATGTCCCGCCTCAAACTGGCCATGAGCTACGGAATTCAAGCCTCCCCGAACAATTTCTGCAATAACTGATGAAGTAAACAGGATTAAAGCCACGGCTGCCTTAAACAATATCTTAATCTCCACAGACGACAGTCCCAGCATCTTATGGGTAAAAAACTCGGGGCTGGGACAAAATACAAGACAAATGAATATCCATAACAGTAACGGGGTATTTCTGAAGATTTCAATATAAGCTACCGCCATCCATTTAAAAATTCTGCTTTTTCCTGAATTGCAATAATTTCTTACCAGGGCCAATACAGAGCCTGACAGAATACCGATCCCAACAGCTATAACAGATATCACTAAAGTAAAACCTACTCCCTTTAGAATATAAAGAAGTATGGCCGGATTTTTTAATATGGAAAGACTTCCTTCCAGAGTATTCATTCAACCACCATCCTTTCATCACCAGCGTCCCTCAGTGTATTCGTTTTTACATCTCTTTTCTTCAGAGAATTTTCCCAGATGCTTGCCACCGTAGAGAGGGGAAAGCATACAATAAAGAAAAGTAATCCGCTGACGATGTAGGCAGGTGCATAAGCTCCTCCTGTAGAGGCACCTGTTACAAAGCTGTAGGTCAGGGATATCAGGTCCGCACCCCCTATAATATAAAGGCAGGAGGTGTTTTTTATGAGATTTACCACCTGATTTACCATGGGTGGAAGGATAATCTTAATGCTTTGAGGGAGAATGATATAATACATCTGTCCCACATAATGAAACCCCTGGGACTGGGCAGCCTCAAACTGGCCTTTAGGAATAGACTGAATACCGGCACGTACCACCTCTGCCATATAGGCTCCATGGTAAATTCCAATAGCTATCATACCCGTAGGTATGATTCCGATACTGTTTTTTGAAAATGCCAAAGCATAATACAAAAAACACAATTGTAAAATCAACGGTGTATTTTGAATAATCTCCACGTAGATACGGCTGATGAAAAGAAGTCCTTTTTTGCCGCTGGTTGCCATTAGACCAAATATAATACCTAAAAACAACGACAGCAGCAGGGCTGCTATAGCCGTTAATGCCGTATTAGAAAGTCCCAGTAAGAAGGTCCCCCGATATACCCAAACTTTTTCCCATGCATTTGCCGAAAAGATACCAGCCATATATTTTCCTCCTTTATTATTTTATGTGATTTTCATAGAATGATTCGAAGCGTTTATGCCATACAGGAAACCAAACATTTCCTATATAGCATAAAGGCTTCGTGTAACACGAAGCCCGTAGTGTACTGCGTTGCGTAAGTTTTGGTGAATAACAGTACCAGCTTAATCTAATCCGTTTTCCGTGATTAATCCGTCGATGGTTCCATCAGCCAGCCATCCGGTCATCAGTTCTTCCACTACTTCCGAAAGTCCGGAGCCTTTGGCAGTAGCCACACCGTATTCCTGTGGTGCAAACTTGTCGTCAATATAAGAGCGGGTATCCGTTTGATACGCTGCAAGAATGGATTTATCCACGCAAAAGGCATCCACTTCTCCGGCACTAAGTGCTGTGGAAATCGTGGGATAATCATCAAACTGCTGGAAGGATATCCC
>CAMJWQ010000233.1 GCA_946409475.1 uncultured Lachnospiraceae bacterium | reverse complement strand
AGTCCGCAATCCCCAGTATCATAGCGAAATTGATTTTATTAAAAAAGAGATGGGCATTTCCATGATCATAAACCCTGAGCTGGAAACTGCCATGGATATCGCCCGGTTAATCCGGCTGCCCTCCGCTATTGATATTGATGTTTTTGCAAAAGGCAGGGTGGAGTTGCTGCAATTACAAATTCCCTCTCCTTCCGTCCTTGATCAAATGCAAATAAAAAATATTCCGTACCATTTACACTGTAATATTCTCGTTTGTGCCGTCGTTCGCGATGAGCAGGTCTTTATTCCATCCGGAAATTTTATTCTGAAGTCAGGCGATAAGATATCAATCGTTGCCACCCCTAAAATGGCAATCGCTTTTTTTCATAAGGTTGGCATTGCAACGGCTTCTATGAAGAATGTTATGCTGGTCGGAGGCGGTAATATTTCTGTCTATCTGGCCAAAAAGTTCAGTGAAGCAGGCAGCATTCATGTAAAAATAATAGAACAGTCTCTGGAGCGCTGCGAACGATTAAGCGAAATGTTTCCCGAGGCTTTGATCATTCATGCCAATGCTTCCGACCATAACGTTCTTCTGGAAGAAGGTATTGCCAATATGGATGCTTTTGTTTCATTAACGAATTTAGATGAGGAAAATATTCTGCTGTCTCTTTATGCCCAGAAGAATTCGAGCGCAAAAATCTTCACCAAAATAACGCGTTTGACCTTTGATGAGGTTATCAATGATATGTCCCTCGGGACAATTATAAAGCCCAAATTAATCACTGCCGACCGCATTGTTCAATACATTCGTTCCATGCAAAATCCTAAGGGAAGTAATGTGGAAACCTTATATAAAATTATTGATAATAAGGTAGAGGCTTTGGAATTTTGCGTTAAAAGCAATTCCAAGCTGGTGGGTATCGTACTCTCCCAATTGACATTGAAGGAACATCTGCTGTTATGCTGTATTAATAGAAAGAATAAAATTATTATTCCCAATGGACAGACCTCCCTCCAGGTCGGCGATACCGTTATCGTTGTAACTACCATTACCGGATTAAACGATTTAAACAATATTTTACAATAGATAAGGGGCTGCTCATGAATAAATCAATGATACAATATATCATCGGATGGATTTTAACAGTTGAAGCTGCGTTACTGACATTTCCTGTTATCGTAGCCGCTATATACAGAGAAAAAAGCGGATATGCATTTTTGATCACCATTGGCATATGCCTGCTGGCAGGTGTCCCCCTGCTGCTCCACAGGCCCAAAAGTAAGCTCTTTTTTGCAAAGGAGGGCTTTGTAAGTGTCGCCATTGGATGGATTATATTAAGTATTACAGGAGCCTTGCCCTTTTATATCAGTGGTGAAATTCCCAGCTATATTGATGCATTATTTGAAGTAATCTCCGGCTTTACAACAACAGGCTCCAGCATCTTAACCGATGTGGAGGTGCTTTCCTATTGTATGCTGTTCTGGAGAAGCTTTACCCACTGGATTGGCGGTATGGGTATTCTCGTATTTATTCTTGCCATACTTCCCATGACCGGGGGAGAACGTATGCATATTCTTCGGGCGGAAAGCCCCGGACCATCCATTCAAAAGCTTGTCCCCAAGATAAAATCCAGTGCCATCCTTTTATATGCCCTCTATATAGGAATGACCCTATTGCAGATTCTTCTGCATTTCATCGGCGGCATGTCGGTATTTGATGCCATAACAATAACCTTCGGGACTGCAGGAACCGGCGGCTTCGCTATTAAAAATTCAAGCATTGCCGGCTATTCCATCTATAATCAGGTTGTAATTACCATATTTATGCTATTATTTGGTATTAATTTCAACCTATATTATTTACTTTTATTCCGCAAATTTAAAATAGCTTTGAAGAGTGAGGAACTGCGGTATTACCTTCTTATCGTTTTTATATCTGTTATATTGATTTCCATCAATCTGGGAGGCATCCGCAATTTTCTTTCCTTTATTCATGTTGCGGCATTTCAGGTTGCTTCCATCATAACGACTACCGGATATGCCACAACAGATTTCAATGCCTGGCCGACCTTTTCCAAATCGATCCTTGTTTTTCTTATGTTTATCGGTGCTTGTGCCGGTTCCACCGGAGGCGGCATTAAGGTATCCCGCATTGTTATTTTATTTAAGGCTCTTGGTAAGGAGCTATCCTATCTTATCCATAAAAGAAGTGTAAAAATATTGAAATTTAACGGTTCCAAAATAGAACACGAAACCATGCGTTCTATAAATGTATTTTTTGTTTTCTATATTGTTATTTTTACGGCTTCCGTGATTCTTATTTCCCTGGACAATTTTGATTTTACAACCAGCTTTACCGCCGCAGCGGCAACTTTAAATAATGTGGGCCCCGGTCTTGAGGTTGTCGGCCCCACGGGAAACTTCAGCTCTTTTTCCAATCTTTCAAAAATTGTAATGATGGCAAATATGCTTGCCGGAAGACTGGAGGTATTTCCTCTTATGTTATTATTCAGCCCTCATACATGGAAAAAGTAAGTTCCTCCATCTTTTATGCTTTCCAAAGAATTATTGCAACAGTTTTTTCCTTCTTAACTTTGATTTTATCTTCATGAACTAAATTCCTAAGCAATGCCCCTATTTCTTTTTCCGCTTTATCAGCTGTTCCTTTAAACAGCTTAGAATAATACAGCACGACCTCTTCAAAACCCAGTTCTTTTTCATCACAGGCATGTACATAGTTTATTTCCGGTTCATAGCCGTCCATCCACAACAGGTTAAAAAAGGATTGTACGGAATCCCGATCATTATGTGGGTTATGACCCTTGGGTATCGAAAGCTTATCCGACAGATATTCAGAGACGGTATCGGAACTTCTTACAAATTGATTGAGCAGACAAAAGCCCTTGGATGCCGCTATCATATTCGCAAGACCTTTCACACTTCTCACAGCCGGACACATGGATGCAAATACTAAATCAAACTTCTTTTCCCATCCTATTGATGGAATATCCGTATTACTCCATTCCATTTTTTTGTAATCCAAATTATTTAATCCTTCTCTTTGTGCATTTTCTTTTGCCTGCTTTAACATGTTGCCGGAGATATCGGCTATTGTTACATGCCCGGCATATTCAGCAAAAGGGACTGCATACCGTCCGCTTCCCCCGCCCACATCCAGAACTGACGCATTTTTTAAAATTCCTTTTTGATTCAGCAGAGAAATCACGTCCCCTGTTATCCTTGAACTCTCTTTTTGCTGATTTTTATTAAACTCCTCTGCCCTGGCATCCCAAAAAGCTTCCGTTTCCCCGAAATCAAGGGGACCTTTTTGTAACATTGATTCATAAAACTGTCTGTCCATATATTAACCATCCTCTCTATTAATTACACTTTACATATGAGTTAGTCATTGCTAACCACTGCGCATTTTTTTCTGCCATATATGTCCGGCAGAAAACTATATTCACTATACCAGCGATTTTAATAAATGTCAAGCTTAATTAATTAAGTAATTACTTATTTAATTTCACTTATAAATCGCATTTTACCATTGACTTACTCTTAAGAAAATGCTATATAGATAAGATAAACATTCATTGGTATTCCCATTCCATAAAAGTCTTATAAATTAAAGGATAGCAATATAAATATGAATAATTTTTTGTATATAATGAAAGCTCTGTCTGATGAAACACGTCTTAAAATTTTAGATTTATTAATGAATTATGATTTTTGCGTAAGTGCGCTTTCACGACGGCTAAATATTTCGGAAGCTGCCGTTTCACAGCATCTTAAGGTATTACGCAATGCAAATATCGTAATCTGTGAAAAACGGGGATATTATAACCATTATGATATTAACCGGGAGCTGCTGCTTGAACTCTCACGAGAAATAAATATCATTGCCACAAAAGAAATCGAACGTAAAGGATGCCGGCAGCACCTTACGGGCAACCATAAATATTGTGAGAATAAATTAAACCGGAAAAAAGAGTAAGGTGGAATGGCAGCCCTATTATTGCTTCTTCGATATTCTTTCCGCTTTAAAAAACACACCTTCATAGTATACGAGCAGGGTATTATCATCCAAAACATAAAAATTTTGCCCTATAAAATCTCCTTCCGTTAAAACAGTCACCGCTAAAACTTCTTTTTCCATGATTCCCAGTGCAGATACCTCAATTCCGTAATCCTCTGATAACCGTTCCGTAGAGAAGATTTCCTCCTGATAACCCGTAGCCATTGTATTTTCATTCCACGAATAAGAAGCCGCATGATAGCTTAATGTATTTCCGATAGCCGCATCTGTTTCTTCCTGTGACATGGCATAGGCTTTGGAAACTCCTTCACATTCAGTAATTAGGTAATCTCCGTAATAATCTGCTTCTTTTTCCATCTCCTGTTGATATTCTGTAATTCCTTTCATTACGGAATCAATCGTATCATTATAAAAGTATTTATTTAAATATTCCATCAGACAGTTATCTGCAATAAACTCTTTTCCCTCTTCTTTCTGTGTGTAGACCCTGACCTCCTTATAGCTATCCTCCGCATTAGGTCCGGACTGGGGAGCATATTCATTGATTATGATAATATCTTTTTTACCATCCTTATTGTAATCTTTAAATGCTATCGCCTCAACCTTTTCAAAGGACTGTCCGTCGCGGCAGTTGTCCTCTGTTATTCCTGGGAAATGATAAATCTCCTCATTCCCATTTAACAGCTTAAACTGCACATCTCCATCCTTATTCTTATTTTCTTCCGGCATAAAAGATGCAAAAGTAACATCACCCCAACTGTCTAAGGCTATATCAAAGGATTGTTCCTTTATCTGCTTATCGGACACATCCGTACTTTCGTTATCCGTTTCTACGCTATCAATCCCACTGTTAGTAGATTCATTTGCACCGGCATTTATAATATCTTCTTTTTCCTTATCCAATTGAGATGCTACTGTCCGGTTCTCCACCTTTGGCTTCTCCTTGCCGCAGCCTGTCACCAGCAAACATATTACCATCAATAGTACGTACTTCCTTTTCATATCTCTTTTCTCCTATCTTCACCTCTAATCAGATGGATTCCCTTCGCCGGATTTTCCCTGGCATAATGATCGATCATTGCTTTGTTGAACATGTCCTGCAATAACAGGCAGGCTTTGCTCCTCATTTCCATTTGGTAAAAACAATATATTCAAAGCTAACCTTCACAACGGCTTCACAATGTATCTTTAAATAATCCACGAGGCTCCTGCGAACCTCGACAGGAAAAAAAGTGAAATTTACCGTTGAATTTTATATTTCAATCCACGAGGCTCCTGCGAACCTCGACAAGGAGCTGATCTATAATTGTGCCCACCATTATTTATTTCAATCCACGAGGCTCCTGCGAACCTCGACATGGAAACGGATTATGGAGAGACGGTGTTATTTGATTTCAATCCACGAGGCTCCTGCGAACCTCGACCTTTTCTGTATTTTCTATTTCCGTTAATATCGATATTTCAATCCACGAGGCTCCTGCGAACCTCGACAAGCTTTTTGATACTCTAATAAATATATATCATTTATTTCAATCCACGAGGCTCCTGCGAACCTCGACCTAAAAGTTCTTTAAGAGCTTTAACACCCTTCAAAATTTCAATCCACGAGGCTCCTGCGAACCTCGACCC
>CAMJWQ010000232.1 GCA_946409475.1 uncultured Lachnospiraceae bacterium | reverse complement strand
GCAATCTGGAAATACTCCGGCTGGCAAAAGAATTAACCAACAATAAAAGAGCTGTTGCTGCCATTGAAAGATTGGAGCATTTATATGAAATGCTGGTCACCTATGAAGTCGACCGGTACATCACCTTCGACCTTGGTATGCTGAGTAAATACCACTATTACAGTGGTATCATATTTTGTGCCTATACCTATGGCACGGGGGACAGTATAATAAAGGGCGGCCGGTATGATAATCTATTAAAGCAGTTTGGCAAGAATGCTCCTTCTGTCGGTTTTGTTGTCATGATCGATCAATTAATGATAGCCCTGGCAGGACAAAAAATAGAAATACCCATTGCCCATACCAATACCATGCTGATTTACGAAAAAGAAGGCAGGCAGACAGCGGTGAAGCTGGCCAGGCACTTCAGAAACCAGCATCTGAATATAGAGCTGTTTGAAAAAAAAGCAGATAAAGAGATAAGCGATTATTGCAATTATGCGAAAAGCACCTTTCATGGAGGCATCTTATATCTGGGAAAGGATAACCATGTCCAGGTAATTGATAGCAATACCGGTGAAATACATGCCGTATCTGTTGAGGACTTAACAAATGAGGTGACGAAATGAGATATTTAACCTTTGCCCTGGGGAAAGGGCGTTTAGCCAAACAGACCCTGGCCTTATTAGAGCAGATGGGCATTACCTGCGAGGAAATGAAGGACAGGGATTCCAGAAAATTGATCTTTGTCAATGAAGAGCTGAGATTAAAATTCTTTTTGGCGAAGGGTCCTGATGTCCCCACTTATGTGGAATATGGTGCCGCCGATATAGGTGTGGTGGGAAAGGACACCATTATGGAGGAAGGAAGAAAAGTATATGAGGTGCTGGATTTGGGATTTGGAAAATGCAGAATGTGCATCTGTGGTCCCGCAAAGGCCGGAGATTTATTAAATCATAAAGAATTAATCCGTGTGGCAACCAAATATCCGAATATAGCCAAGGATTATTTTTATAACAAAAAGCATCAGACCGTTGATATCATTAAATTAAACGGCTCCATTGAATTAGCGCCTATTGTGGGACTTTCGGAGGTAATCGTTGATATCGTGGAAACCGGCTCTACCCTTAGGGAGAACGGCCTTACGGTTTTAGAGGAAATATGCCCGTTATCGGCCAGAATGATTGTTAACCAGGTCAGCATGAAAATGGAAAACGAACGGATTAAAAAGATTATAACACAACTAAAGCAATTATTATAAATAGAGTATGGAAAACAGATTTCTTCTATTTGATAAGATTAATGATAAGGCTGGTACTGTAAAAAATGAAATGAATCATCCTTTAGGAGGTTTTATGAGAATTTTAAGCTTAACGAGGGAAACCACGCAAAATATAGTAGTGGATCTATTAAAGAGAAGTCCCGGTCAATACCCGGAATTCGAGAGGACTGTAGGGACTATCCTTGAAGATATTAAGGAGCATAAGGATAAGGCACTTTTTTCTTATACGAAGCAGTTTGACGGCTGTGATATCAATCAGGATACCATAAAGGTGACAAAAGAGGAAATAGAAAAAGCCTATGACGGTCTGGATCCGGATTTTATTGCTATTTTAAAAAAGGCTTATAAAAACATTAAAGAGTATCATGAAAAACAAAAGCAATATAGCTGGTTTGACAGCAAGCCTGAAGGTATCCTCTTAGGCCAAAAAGTAACGGCCATTGAAAGGGCAGGCGTTTATGTGCCCGGTGGTAAGGCTGTTTATCCCTCTTCCACATTAATGAATATCATTCCCGCTAAAGTGGCCGGTGTAGAGCGTATTGTCATGGCAAGTCCCCCGGATAAAAACGGAAGGATAAACCCCAATATCCTGGTGGCTGCCCATATTGCGGGGGCAGATGAGATCTATAAAGCCGGAGGAGCACAGGCCATAGCTGCCTTGGCCTTCGGTACGGAAAGCATCCCAAAGGTGGATAAAATTGTCGGGCCCGGAAATATTTTTGTCGCCTTAGCGAAAAAGGCTGTTTACGGTCATGTGAGTATTGATTCCATTGCAGGTCCCAGTGAAATATTAATACTGGCCGATGAAACGGCAGATCCCAAATTCGTTGCTGCAGACTTATTATCCCAGGCAGAGCATGATGAATTGGCCTCGGCTATATTAATCACCACGGATAAAAGACTGGCTGAAAAAGTATCTGAAGAGGCAGACAGGTTCATAGCTCAATTATCCCGAAAAGAAATTATTAAGAAATCCCTGGATAATTTCGGCTATCTGCTGGTAGCGGAAAATATGGAGCAGGCCATTGCTACCGCCAATGAAATAGCTTCGGAGCATTTGGAAATTCTCACCAGGGAGCCTTATCAGGTTATGACAAAAATTAAAAATGCAGGAGCCATCTTCCTCGGAGAATACAGCTGTGAACCTCTTGGTGATTATTTTGCAGGTCCGAATCATGTATTGCCGACAAACGGAACGGCGAAATTTTTCTCCCCCTTAGGTGTAGACGATTTCATTAAAAAATCCAGTATCATTTCTTATACCAGGGAAGCGTTACGGCCTGTTTATCGGGATATTGAACGCTTTGCCGGGGAAGAACAGCTTACGGCACATGCCAATTCCATTCATGTCAGATTTTCAAATAAGGAAGAATAGTAAAAAGGGAGGGATCGAGCGTCCATGAAACGTACGGGAATTGTAGAAAGAATAACGAAAGAAACGAATATTTCCTGCAAATTTACCCTGGACGGACAGGGTAAGGCAGCGGTCAATACGGCTATCGGTTTTTTTGACCATATGCTGAACGGATTTACGAAGCACGGATTATTTGATTTAGAGCTGTCGGCGGAGGGCGATTTGTTCGTTGATGATCATCATACCATTGAAGATACGGGGATTGTACTGGGGGAAGCCATAAAACAGGCCGTTGGAGATAAGAAGGGCATTAAAAGATATGGAAGCAGATATTTACCTATGGATGATGCTCTGGTACTTTGCGCCATTGATTTGTCGGGAAGACCCTATTTTGTATACGATGTGACTCTTCCCGGTCAAAGTATTGGCGGAATGGATACGGCTATGGTAAAAGAGTTTTTCTATGCCGTCAGTTATGCGGCAGGTATGAACCTGCATATTAAAATGATTCACGGAGAGAACGCCCATCATATTGTGGAGGCCGTTTTTAAGGCTTTTGCAAAGGCATTGGATGAAGCCACACTTTTTGATGACAGGATAAAGGATGTTTTATCGACTAAGGGGGCACTTTAATTCTCCGGTTAATTTCTGCTTGGCATATCATAAAAAATTCTAATATTACAACAATAACTTTTTAATAGATATGGAGATGGTCGGTTAATGTCAAAAAAAATAATACCAAGTTTTTTTATGAAGAAGAAAAAAGTAATGACAGATAGGAATGAGCAGGAAATCTTAAGCAATGCTCCGGTACAATTTGCAATGCAATTAAGGGATAAGGGCGCAGATGCCATTATGATTACGGATTTGTCCGGGAATGATAATGAGCATGAGGAAGCTCTGTATCTTATAAAGGAAATGGTGCGTTCCATTGATATTCCTATTCTTTTAGGCGGTAATGTGAAAAGAATGGAGGATGTGAAAAAAATCCTTTATGCAGGAGCCGAAAAGGCAATTTTAGATTTCGGCGGGGACAGTAATGTGAAATTACTGGAGGAGGTATCAAAACGCTTTGGAAAAGAAAAAATCGCGGTTTTGATAGATGATTTAAATCCCTTATCCTCTGATTTCACCTGCCTGGAAAGCTATGCCGGTGAAGCAATACTGGATTACCGGGGAGAAAATATGGACAAGCCCACGGGCGGGTTAAAACTGCCGGTTATAGCTCTGCTGCATAAAGGAGAGGAAGCGGTGGTTATGGAAGCTTTGAAAAAAGATAACGTAGCCGGCGCAGCTTCTCCCCTTTTCTGCCGGTCAGAATATGATTGCCATAAGCTGAAGGAAACCGGTCTTCAACTGGGCATACCCATGCATGTAACCGCAGGTGCATTGCAATGGGCTGATTTAAAGGTCAATGACCAGGGATTGCTTCCCGTAATCGTACAGGATTATAAAACGGATGAAGTCCTTATGTTGGCCTATATGAATGAGGAGGCTTTTGAAGCCACCGTAAAGACAGATAAGATGACCTACTACAGCAGAAGCAGAAAAGAGCTGTGGGTCAAGGGACTGACATCGGGACATTACCAATACGTAAAATCCCTGCAGGCAGACTGCGATTATGATACCCTGTTAGCAAAGGTTCAGCAGGTAGGCGCCGCCTGCCACACAGGAAACAGAACCTGCTTTTTTAATCCGATTATACAAAAGGAAGAAAAGGGAAGTAATCCCTTACAGGTCTTATGGGATGTGTTTAAGGTCATAGAGGACAGAAAGATAAATCCCAGGGAAGGCTCCTACACCAATTACCTTTTTGATAAGGGAATTGATAAAATATTAAAAAAATTAGGGGAAGAGGCTACGGAAATTGTCATCGCTGCCAAAAATCCCAACCCGGAAGAAATTAAATATGAAATATCCGACTTTTTATACCATGCCATGGTATTAATGTCCGTGAAAGGTGTTACCTGGGAGGAAATTATGGAAGAGCTGGCAAACAGATAAGGAATTTTCATTGGGAATCAGACTGGTATAATTTTAATATTGACTCATAAACTATTACCAAGAAATGAAGAATTCGGAGGTAAGGTTTATGAGTCAATTTACTGCGGAGCAGCGCCTGGAGCTGCTAAGAAATATCAGACAGCAATCAGCCAATAATGATAATCTCATTCATAATCGTAAACAAATATTGGATGGAGGAAATACGGAAGTACAGGAAAGCATTCCCTTTAGTACATTTAAATTAAGATTCGTAATCGCCTTATTATTATTTATAAGCTTTTTCGTTATGTCCTTTACCAATCAAAAATTTTTTGATAATACGGCGGGCGATATTGCAGTGGAAATCGAGAAGGATTATGATGCGGTAACTACATTCCGGAGCCTGGCGGAGAATATCTTACATAGCAATATTATTGAATAAACATTAACAACTGTTTTCCCATGCGAAATATATATGGTATAATAAGAACACGTAATATACAACAGAAAGGTCAATTATGAGAAAACTAGCTTTATCCGATGAAATATTACTAAGTATTGAGAAACCTGCCAGATATATCGGAAATGAAATCAACTCCGTTCTGAAGGAAACTGACGGCATTGCCGTCCGTTTTGCTATGTGTTTTCCTGATGTCTATGAAATCGGGATGTCCCATTTGGGGATTCAGATACTATATGATATGTTAAATAAAAGAGAAGATGTGGCATGTGAGCGGGTCTATTCTCCCTGGACGGATTTGGATGCCATTATGAGAGAACGGAAAATCCCCTTATTTGCATTGGAATCACAAGACCCCATTAAGAAATTTGATTTTTTGGGAATCACCATTCAATATGAAATGTGTTATACGAACATATTGCAAATTTTAGATTTAAGCCAGATTCCTTTACATGCCGGGGACAGGGATGAAACGCATCCCATAGTCATTGGCGGAGGACCCTGTACCTATAATCCCGAACCCCTTGCCGGCTTTTTCGATATGTTTTACATCGGAGAAGGTGAGGTGTCCTATGATGCCTTGTTAGATCTTTATATCGATTACAAACAAAAGGGGAAATCCAGAAAAGAATTTTTATTAAGTGCTGCAAAGATAC
>CAMJWQ010000231.1 GCA_946409475.1 uncultured Lachnospiraceae bacterium | reverse complement strand
TTTATAATGTTATTAACGACCTTGCAAAGGCCGGTAAAGCAGTCATCGTAATTTCTTCGGAAATGCCTGAGGTTATTGGAACCTGTGACAGGGTATATGTGTTGAATGAAGGTAAAATTGTCGGAGAGTTAAATAAGGAAGAGCTCTCCCAAGAAGGAATTATGAAATGCATAATGAAGGATAACGGAAAGGAAGTTTAAATATGGAAAAGAAAAAGTCAATAAATCTTGATATTAAACAATATGGTATGGTTCTTGCTCTTATTGCAATTTTTTTGATTTTTAATATTATGACAAAAGGCTCTAATGCAACTCCCATGAATATCAATAATCTGGTTATGCAAAATGGTTATGTGGTTATCCTGGCGGTAGGTATGCTGCTTTGTGTATTGACAGGAAATATCGATCTCGGGGTCGGTTCCATGGTTGCTTTAACAGGCGCTATCGCGGCTATTCTGGTCGTTGATTTTAAAATGGGCGTTGCCGTTGCTTTTTTAGCGGCACTTGTAATCGGATTATTAACAGGTATGTTTGTCGGTTTCTTTGTTTCGGTGCTGGGTATTCCGCCTTTCATTGTTACACTGGCGACCATGCTGATGGGCAGAGGTTTGACGTATACTGTTTTAAAAGCCCAGACGAAAGGTCCTCTTCCTGCTGGTTATACATATATCGGTGCGGGATTTCTGCCTAATATTAAAGTAAACATGTTCGGCGGACAAATTGATCTGCTATGTATATTGGTAGCAATCGTAGCGACGATATTAATTATTGCCGGCGAGTTAAGGAGCATCAGTACTAAGAAAAAATACGGGTTTGCATTAAACCCTGTCTGGCAGTTATTAGTCAAAAATGTAGTTATCATCGGTATCATTTGGTTTTTCTTCTTTAAACTGGCAAGCTATAACGGTCTTCCCGTAGTGCTGCTGTTAATGGGAATTTTGATTTTATTCTATCATTTTATTACCACCAGCACAGTGGCAGGAAGACAGATTTATGCTCTTGGCGGAAATGCAAAGGCTGCCAGGCTGTCAGGAATCAATACGGATAAGGTTTTCTTCTGGGTATATACGAACATGGGCCTGCTGTGCGGTGTTGCCGGTATTGTGTTATCGGCGAGAAATGCTTCCGCCACACCGAAAGCAGGTGACGGCTTTGAGATGGATGCCATTGCATCCTGCTATATTGGCGGAGCGGCAACAGCCGGCGGCATAGGAACTATTATCGGAGCCGTAGTAGGTGCCTTTATTATGGGTATCTTAAACAATGGTATGTCATTGATTGGATGGTCAACAGATATTCAGAAAATCGTAAAGGGCGCTGTTTTGTTAGGAGCGGTAACCGTAGACTTGGTTTCAAAACGTAAAAAAAGATAGACTGATTATTAAATAGAAGTTAAAATAGCTTTAGGTATTGTTTTTATTTGACATTAATAGTACAATTTTGTCATAAAATGTGACATAATTAGAAAACTATCAAAGGTGCAATATGGAAGAAAATAAGCTGAAATATTTAACGTTAGTTAATTGGGTAAAGGATAGAATTGATAAAGGAGAACTAAAACCGGGAGAGAAGCTCTATACCGAACATGAACTGAGTCAAATGTTTCATATGAGCCGCCAGACCGTACGCCATGCTATCAGTATTTTGGAGCAGGAAAAATATTTGGACAGAAGAAGGGGCAGCGGAACGTATATTTGTGACAGAAGCGAGGAAAAATTTTATGCTGAAACGCATAAAACGATGAATATAGCTGTTGTCAGTACTTATGTAGACGGTTATATTTTTCCAAGTATTATAAAAGGAATTGAGCGTGTTATATCAAAAGCCGGCTATACGGTTCAAATTGCCTTTACAAACAATCGTATTGAAACGGAAAGACAGGTATTATCCAACATATTAAATAAGAATATGATTGACGGTTTGATAATTGAGACAACCAAAAGTGCATTACCCAATCCTAATCTGGAAATATACAGGGAAATAAAAGAAAAAAATATTCCGGCTATTTTTTTTCATAGCTACTATCCGAATATTGATATTCCTCATGTTTGCCTTGATGATAAGAAAGCCGGCAGGATAGCGGTGGATTATTTAATCAAAGCGGGCCACCGGCAGATCGGCGGAATATTTAAATCGGATGACGGTCAGGGGCACCTGCGCTATGCCGGCTGTGTTGAGGGCTTAATGCAGGCGAATCTGAAAATCAGGGATGAGAATATCATTTGGATTGATACGCAGATTTTAAAAAATCACCTCATACAAAAACCGGAAATTGCAAAACGGTTTTTAAATTGTACGGCCTTGGTTTGCTATAATGATGAGGTTGCTTTTCAGGTGGTAGATTATTGCCTCCAGAACGGAGTGAGGATTCCGGAGGATTTATCAATTATTAGTATTGATAATTCGGACCTGTGTACGTTAAGTGAGATTCCCATCACATCCATCGCACACCCCATGGGAGAGTTGGGAAAAAAAGTGGCGGAAAACTTGATTCAATTAATTCAGGACAGAAATTTTGACGGAACATACGAGTTTGTTCCCTACATTGTTGAACGTGATTCGGTAAAAAATATACATAAAAAGGTGGAATAACAAATGAACAAATATAAAGGAACAACGAAAGTCTCATTAACTATCCGCATTTTGGTGGGGGCATATTTATTATATACCGCTTACACCCTGTTTAAAGGAATTCCCCAGTATACGGGAAATGAGAAAATAGTCTTTATTCTTTTTAGCATATTTTTTGCTGTTATAGGAGCTTTATTAATATTTTTTTCCGGAAAAGCGCTGCTTAATAAGCAATATGACGACGGCAGCTGCAACGATGAGGAAGAGCCTGAAAATGAAAATGCAATTAATTTGAATGAGCTTGGTGATGTAAAAATGGAAAATGAGGATACGGACTTTTCCGCGGGTGAGGATAAGAACGGCGTGTCAGAGGATACCGCTTATAAGGATAATAAAGAAAAATAGAAGTATGGATAGGCTTTACCGGTATTTCGAAGGAATAAATTTTGATTGAAAATAAAAAGAAACGGAGGCTGAAAATATGGCTTTTAAAAATTATAAATTTTGGTTTGCAACAGGCTCTCAGGATTTATACGGAGAAGAATGCTTAAAAGAGGTGGCGGAGCATTCTAAAATCATGGTGGAAGGTTTAAATAAATCAGGATTACTGCCATTTGAGGTAATATGGAAACCTACTCTTATCGATAACGTATCCATAAGAAAAACCTTTAATGATGCCAATGCTGATGAAGAATGTGCAGGAGTCATTACCTGGATGCATACCTTTTCACCTGCTAAGATGTGGATATTGGGTCTGCAGGAATACAGAAAGCCCTTATTGCATCTTCATACGCAGTTTAACCAGGAAATCCCTTATAGCTCCATTGATATGGATTTTATGAACACCAACCAGTCGGCTCACGGTGACCGGGAATACGGACATATTGTCACCCGTATGGGAATAGAAAGAAAAGTTATTGTGGGATTCTGGAATGATGAGACAGTGCAGAAGCGTATGGCCGGATGGATGCGTACCGCAATCGGAATTATGGAAAGCAGCCATATCAGAGTGGTCCGTGTCGGCGATAATATGAGGAACGTAGCCGTTACGGAGGGAGATAAGGTAGAAGCCCATATTAAATTCGGATGGGAAATTGATGCGTATAACATAACGGATATAGCAGAATATGTGGAAGCTGTTCCGGAAGGTGAGATTAACGCTTTAGTAGAGGAATATTATGATAAATATGAGCTGATTTTAGACGGCAGAGAACCCGGGGATTTTAAAAAGCACGTTGCCGTGCAGGCGGGCATTGAAATCGGTTTTGAAAAATTCTTAAAGGATTTAAATTATCATGCTGTCGTTACTAATTTCCAAATGCTTGCCGGATTACGGCAGCTGCCGGGGCTGGCTATTCAAAGGCTGATGGAAAAGGGGTACGGATTTGGTGCCGAGGGAGACTGGAAGACAGCTGCCATGGTGCGTCTCATGAAAATTATGACGGGCGGCATGAAAGCCGCAAAGGGTACTTCCTTTATGGAGGATTACACCTACAACCTCGTACCCGGTAAAGAGGGTATTTTGCAGGCTCATATGCTGGAGGTTTGCCCTACTATTGCGGAAGGAAAAATCGGGATAAAAGTAAATCCTTTAAGTATGGGGGAAAGAGAAGATCCTGCCCGTTTGGTATTTACTTCAAAGGCCGGAAGGGGGATCGCTGCCTCCTTAATTGATTTGGGAAACCGTTTCCGTCTTATTATTAATGAGGTGGAATGCATTGCGCAGGATATCCCCATGCCTAAGCTTCCGGTAGCAACAGCCTTCTGGAAACCGGAGCCTGACCTGGCAACGGGAGCCGAAGCATGGATATTGGCGGGAGGAGCACATCACACAGCCTTTACCTATGATTTGACGGCGGAGCAAATGGGCGACTGGGCTGCGTCAATGGGAATAGAGGCCATTTATATAGATAAAAATACCAGCATTCACAGCTTGAAGAATGAGCTGCGTTGGAATCAAATGGCATTTAAATAGACTGTATTTGTATAAAGAAGATGATTCCGATAAAGTCGAAATCATCTTCTTTATCGTATAGGAAATTACGTCCTATTGGGATTTTTTACATTGTCTGCATATTGTTGAAGAATAAGGACATAATAGTCCGTGTAAAAGCATTATGGCATAAATATGCATATGCTGCATGATGCAATAAATTCTTTTTATGGAGGCAAGATATGAAAAGAAATTTTTTATGTATGTTACTTGTTATAGCAATGGCCGCACTTGCATTTTCGGGATGCGCTAACAAAGATGATAAAACAACTCCGGATACCGATATTGTAGAGGAAGCGGTGGATGATGCAAAAGAAACCGCCGGAGAAAGGCCGGATGGAGGCTATAAATTCGGCTATACGTGCATGGATGGCACCAATCCTTTCTTTGTTATTTTGGAGCAGACTATCAGAGACGAGGTAGAGGGTAACGGAGATACCTTGATATCTGCCGATCCCGCGAATGATGTTACCTTACAGATAACCCAGATAGAGGATATGATAACGCAGGGTATTGATGCCATTTTCTTAAACCCTGCCGAGGCAGAAGGTATCATACCTGCCCTGGATATGTTAAAGGAGGCCGGAATACCGATTATTAATTTTGATACGGAGGTTGCGGACTTGTCATATGTAGCATCCTATACGGGTTCCGATAACTATAATGCCGGTTACGTTTGTGGAGAAGATTTGGCGAAAAAACGTCCCGACGGCGGGCCGATCATCGTATTGGATTCTCCGACCATGAATTCTATTACCGACAGAACAAACGGCTTTTTGGAGGCTATTGACGGAAAGGGATTTGAGATTGTTGCACAGCAGGATGCAAAAGGAAATCTGGAAACAGCTATGGGAATAACAGAAGATCTATTACAGGCGAATCCTGATGTTGTTGCCATATTTGGAGGCAATGATCCTACGGCTCTTGGGGCTTTAGCGGCGGCAAATGCTTCCGGTTTAACGGATTGTCTCATATATGGAGTGGATGGTTCTCCTGATATTAAAGCGGAACTGGCTTCCGGCGAATCCTTAATTGCGGGGACGGGTGCCCAGTCGCCTATTAATATTGCCAAAAAATCGGTAGAAATCATGTACAAATATATGAAGGGTGAAAAATTAGAGGAGCGTTATCCCGTAGAGACGTTTTTAATAACAGCGGAGAATGTGCAGGAATACGGAACAGAAGGATGGCAGTAACTGTAAAAA
>CAMJWQ010000230.1 GCA_946409475.1 uncultured Lachnospiraceae bacterium | reverse complement strand
AAATCCGAAGCTGTCCGGAGAGCTTTTGAAAAGGACAGGGGTAATGCCTGTTATTCTGCTTGACCAGCATATTAAGGATCTGCTTCCTTCCGGTCCGCAGGTCACGCGTAAGGAAACATCCGCTTATAAAATCAGTGAAACAGAGTCGAGGCGGCTTTCAGACATAGCAGTAAAAGAAGTAAATAAATTTATGAGACGGTAGATTCCACAAAATTTATAAGGAGGAAAGCATATGCCAAAACCACCTAAAGAAATGCAGACGGTTAATGTGCATTTTTCGTACCCAAACCTATTGACAGCTTCTGTCGATAATGGTATTCTACTTGTAGACAGAAGCTGTCAATGACGGAGGGAGAGTTAAAAAATTCAACTACGGGAGCAGGCAGGAGGAATGAAGAATGAATATCGAACAGCTGAAACAAATTGACATTACACAGGATAAGGTTTTGAAAATCACTAAAAGCGGTTTTAAGATATTTGTGAATAATGATCTGGAAAAGGCCTCTACAAACTTAATTGTAGAGGACGCACAAGTCTCGCGCGGGATTCTTTACCATTATTTCAAGGATAAGCAGGAGCTTTTTGATTTTCTGCTTTATTTTTCGGCGAAAAAGATTTTTGACAATATGAAGGAGGCTATTGACTGGTCAAATACCGATTATTTTATTCGGCTGCGCCAGTCTCTGGCATCCAAAGTAGAAACCATCATTGAATTCCCTTATCTGTATGATTTCGGGAAAAAATACATTGCTTTCTACCCTAAATCCATCAGCGAAGATTTGATGCCGGGTTTTCAGCACCGTTTTTATCATGAAAATCTGGATTTCACCAATGTACGCGAGGATATTGATGTGGAAATGATGAAAAAAACCGTCATATTTGCATTAAGCGAACTGACCCGGTCTGTTTTTCATGACATAGAGGCTGCTTCGGAAGAAATGGCGGGAGAAGAATTATTGAAAGGATCCATGAAGGAGATTGACCGCTATCTGGCATTTTTCCGCAGTGCATTTTATAAGAGTTAAGAGGAGAAGATAAGTGGAAGAGAAGATGTTTTTCAACTACGGATTAACGAATATTCAATCGGAGATGGAACATTCGGGAAAGAGATTAAGATGAAAAAAGTGTATGATTTCTCATCAGAAATAATCCCCCCTGTTTCAGAGGTTGGGGGCAAAGCAGGATCTTTAATCAAGGCAGCAAAAGCCGGTCTGCCTGTTCCCGGCGGAATTGCCCTTACGGCAGGATTTTTTGACGAATGGGTGAAGGAAATTAAGCGCAGTGATGTCTGGGCGGATACGCTCAAAGAGCTTTCAAAGGAAAACTGCGACCGTTTGAAAGGGGCGGCGGAAAAGCTGCCATTTACCGCATGGCAGAAAGCGGTCTTTACCGATTCCGTAAGCCGGATGAAGAGCCAATGCTATGCGGTACGTTCTTCCTCTCCTGAGGAGGATTTGGAGGGGGCAAGTTTTGCCGGGATGTATGAAACCTTTTTGGGAGTGACGGCGGATGCCCTGGAAGCAGCAGTGGCAAGGGCATTTGCGTCTATGCTGGATTACCGGGTCATGGAATATAAAAGGCAGCGGGGTATTTCTATAGAGAATCCGAGGATCGCGGTCATTATTCAAAAGCAATTGGATTCCGAGGTGAGCGGAATTGGCTTTTCGGTCAATCCTCTGACCAACTGCTTTGATGAGGTTATGATAAATGCCTCCTTTGGCCTGGGCGAATATATCGTATCCGGTAAAGTCACCCCGGACAGCTATATCGTGGACAGCGTAAAGCAGAAGGTTATTTCTAAAAAAATCAACAAAAAAACCGCTGCTTTATATTTGCTGCCCAATGGCCGCACCGGAGAACGCAAGACGGTGGATGCTTCGGCGCAGGCCTTGGCGGATATGCAGATTCTCCAGGTGACACGGCTTATTAAGAAGTGTGAAGCGGAGTATGGTATGCCCGTGGATACGGAATGGGCGTATGAAAAAGGCAGACTGTATTTACTACAGGCCCGCCCCGTCACAACAGTATTTCCCCTGTATCCTGAAATCACAACGGCTCCGGGGGCACGCAAAGAGTTATATTTTGACCTGATCAAAGCATCGCAGGGCTTTCAGTGGTCTATGAGCAGTCTTGGCGCGGATATGTACTGCAAATTTCTGAACACGGTAAAGCAGGGGATGTTCCCTCTTGGAAAAGAGGGCGTGCTTTTTCATATTCATGGCCGGGTATATTTCTTAATCGGGAATCTGGCTAAGGTTTACAGTCCCAAAATGGCGAAGCAGATGATCTGCGGCTATGACCCTTCCTACAAGCTGCTGTTTGAAGAGCTTCCTTTTGAAGAGTACCTTCCCGGCAAAAAGCCGGAAAATGGGAAGGGCGTATTCGGGGATATTTTCAAGTTTGGAATCGGCGTTATCCCATCTGTCATTACAGCAAAGAAGAATTATAAAAAAGCCATTGAAGAATATTACCGTGCTGCCGATGACTGCATGAAAGAAATTGACCGGCTTCATGGAAGCAGCCGGCCTTTTGAAGAGCAGACAAAACTCTTCTTTGCCGCCTATAGCCGGTTGGTTTTTAAGATCATGCCGGTCATGATGGCAATTCTATCCACGAATACCCTGAAAAAAATGTTTGCCGGAGCCAATATGGAGGAGGATATTCTGGCCCTTAATATGGACTTAAAGGGCAATCCCACCAGTGATATGGGGCATCTACAGCTTCGTTTGGCGGCAGACCCGGAATTTAGAGCCTGCGTCAGCTATGGGGAATTTGCAGATAAGCTGGCAAACGGCGGGTTTTCAAAGGAATTTGTATCAAAGTATAAAAGCTATATGAAACTCTATGGCTGCCGCGGGATAGGAGAAATCGATATTAGCCGGAATCGGACATGGGAAACTCCCGAAAGCTTTTTTACTTTGTTAAAACAATTGAATGACTCGGATAACGCACTTGAAGCGGTAAAAAGAAAGAAACAGGCTGCCTATGAACGGCTTCATGATAAAGCGAAGGAATTGGGGAAAGAGAAAAAGTTCCTGGAACTGACGGGCAAGCTGGAATGGACAGGGTTACGGGAGCATCCCAAATATATTTATGTCTATGCCGTGGATGTTCTGCGGCAGAATGCACTGAAGATTGCAGAATCGTTTGTTCAAAAGGGCAGACTGGAATATGCGGAGGATATCTTCCTTTTGACCGGGGAGGAAATTTCAAAAGCGCAGCAGGCTGCCTCCTTTGATATCTTAAAGATCGTAAATGCAGAAAAAAAGGCCAGAATGCTGACAAGGAACGTGAAATCATGGCCGGCGGTATTTAATTCCAGAGGCGAAATTTTCTCAGTGAAAAAACCTCATAAAGAGGGAGAGCTATCCGGGGAGCCGGTCTCTCCCGGTATTATTCGGGGAAAAGCCAAAGTACTGCTTACACCCTTTGAAAAGAAGCTGGAGCAAGGTGAGATATTGGTAACCGTAGCAACTGAGCCAAGCTGGACGCCGATCTTTCTTAATGCCTCCGGCGTGATTATGGAGGTTGGCGGTGCTTTGCAGCATGGGGCAATCATTGCAAGAGAATATGGCCTGCCCTGTGTAACGGGAATTGAAAAAGCTACGGAGCTCATTAAGGACGGAGATATGATA
The DNA here is from genome assembly GCA_946409475.1 of uncultured Lachnospiraceae bacterium. Taxonomy (GTDB): domain Bacteria; phylum Bacillota; class Clostridia; order Lachnospirales; family Lachnospiraceae; genus CAMJWQ01. The sequence continues at coordinate 2,164 of CAMJWQ010000230.1, read as the reverse complement.
GAAGTAAATGGTACGGAGGGCATTGTCAGGCTATGCCGTTAGGTTTGGAAATTTCCTCAACATTTATGCGGTACATGGTTTTTAATGAGATAAGGCTTTAGTAAGAAAAATCAATATGGGAATCTTTTGTTTCTTCATAAAACCTATTTCCGCTGGCGCGGCGTTGTCGTCAAAAGGTCATTTTACTGATGAAGGGGGTAATATAGGACAACTGGATAAACAGGAGCATTAAATATTGATAAGATTTTCCGGAGAATTAAAGCCTTTAGATTTAGAATTCCAGGAAAAGGTGATTCAGACTCCGCAAACTGGAAATTTACGGAATTCAGGAATGGCATCTGTTATAGGAAAAGCTTTAGCCGGAAATACTGTGATTTGGAAATCGGATTATATATTTGCAGAGAATCATAAGGGAGATGAAGGGGAAGGAAGGAGGCTTTATGAGGAAACGATATGCATCTGTCTATGTACAAATTTTTTTGCGGATTATTATACTGTCGTTAATCATTATAGCAATTATCAGGATTGCAATCGAAAAAGAGTATTGGGTAACATTGGAAAAAAAGGAAATTCAATATCACTTGGAAGCAACGAATACGACAAAAGAACAGATCAATATGCTGATAGAAACAGTGGATGATGTTATGTACGGTCTTACGAAGAATGAAAAAGTTTTGGACCTGATTAAGCACAGCGGAATATCCATGAATGAAGTAATGAAAGAAAACAGTGAAGAAGTACAGTCATTGCTGGAAAATACGGTGGAAATCAGCAATAGTATTAATAGTATACACATTGTTGGCTTAAATGGATATAAATGCTCCACAAATCCACAGTTTGCACAGAGTGAAATAGCCTCTTATTATATTAGATTTTTAAATCAATATAGTAGGGATACGAATCGTTCGGGAATATGGACGGATTTTCACACCACGGAGGATGATACATATCTTAGCAGCACTTCCTATATTTGTCCTGTTTTTGAAAGTAATACAAAAGAATTGTATGGTATTATTGCCATAGATGTCTCCTATGAAAGTATTTATAAATTATTTATTTCTTCCTCCATACGTTTAAAAGACAGAGCGGTAATTGTGAACAGTGATGGCAAGGTATTGCTTCAATATCCGGTTACGGCCAGCTATGAAGCCATGCTGGAAAAATATCCGGAAGTGCTGGAGGACAGTTTACAAATCGAGGGACAAATGTATAAGAAGGATGTTATTATTGTTTCTGAAAAAATAAAGGCAACTAACTGGAATATTATACGTTTTGTTTCTAAAGATAACGTAACGAAAGAGTTTCAAGGGATTATCAAAAATTTTAATGCACTGATCGTTCTTATTCTTGTGATCTCCGTAGTATTTGCCATGTTCATCACAAGGTGGATTACAACCCCCATTAAAGAATTAATTTACATATGTAACAAGGTAAAGCAGGGAGATTTTTCTGCCCATATTGAAGTCACAAGAAACGATGAATTCGGACAATTAGGTGTTACCTTTAATAGTATGATTCAAAAAATAAGTGAATTCTTTGAAAAAGAGCGAAAAGACCAGATGAGAAAAGCGGAAATGGAATTTCGAATATTACAGGCGCAGATTAATCCCCATTTTCTATATAATACCTTAGACTCAATAAAATGGCTTGCCGTAATGCAGGGAGTAGATAATATTGCGGAAATGAGCACAGCTTTAATTCATTTACTAAAATATAATTTAGGACAGGTAAAAGGAGAAACAACCTTAAGAGAGGAACTGGAGAGTGTTAAGAATTACATTATTATACAAAAGTACCGGTATAGCGATATATTTGAATTTACCATGAATGTGGATGAAGAAGCACTTGATTGCCGGGTGATTCGGTTTATTCTGCAGCCGCTGGTGGAAAATTGTATTATTCACGGATTCAGCGAGGAAAAAGAAGATTACAGGCTTCATATCGTAGGAATGATTTATGGAGACAGGCTGCATATAAAAGTGATTGATAACGGAATCGGAATGGATGAAGAAAGCAAGAATAAGTTAAATGAAGGAAGGGCAAAATCTACTAAATTCAGTAAAATCGGAGTAGAAAATGTGAGGGAAAGAATAAAGCTGTATTTTGGGGAAGAGTATGGCCTGACTTTTGACAGCAGATCCAATGTGGCAACTATTGCGGAAAT
>CAMJWQ010000229.1 GCA_946409475.1 uncultured Lachnospiraceae bacterium | reverse complement strand
GATTATAATCCTGAAAAATAAAGCCTATTTTATCCCGCCGCAGTTTGGATAATTCCTTATTGGATACCTTGGTAATATCCTTCCCATCCAAAATAACAGCCCCTTGTGTCGGCTTATCAATGGAAGAAAGGATATTCAGTAATGTCGTCTTTCCTGAGCCGCTTGGTCCCATAATGGCAATAAAATCATTTTGATATATTTTCAGGTCAATTCCTTTCAGTACTCTTGTCCGGAACCCTCTTGTTCCATAATCTTTCAGTAAATTTTTAATTTCTACTACTATCTTTTCCTTCATATTGTATTCCTCCTGTCACTGTTCATTATAGAAAAAACAATATGAAAAATCCTTTCATTAACATTACAATACAACAGCAACATTACAATTTTTGTAATGTCAGCGGTCGAAAAATTCCCTATTGTCTTTAAACTCTATGGTGAATATGGTAAACCGTCCGTATTCACTTTCCACCCGAATTTCATGTCCAAGCTTTTCCAATATCACGGATACCATATAAAGCCCCATTCCTGTGGATTTGTACTTCCCATTGTGATGATTGCTGCCGGTAAAGCCTTTCTCAAAAATTCTTCTGATATCCATGTCCTGAATGCCTTCCCCGTAATCTTCCACAAATAACCGGATGCCCTCCTTTGACCGTTCGTTCCATATCTTTATTCCGGGTTCTTCCCCCGCATACTTCACCGCATTATTTAACAGCTGGTCCAATACATATACCAGCCATGACTTATCTGTATATACCGTAAAATTTTCCACTTCCACATCCACTTCAAAATGCTTCCGGATTAAGAAAAACTGATTATTCCTGATGGAGGTTTTGACACACTCTTTAAGCTCTGCCGGCCGAATATTAATATCAAGAAGATTGCTCTGTACCTTACAGCCTAAAAGTGCGGCATTCAGCTGCTGATTCATTTTCTCCAGCTGCTCCTGCATGGACTTCTTTAGCTCCGTATCTTCTATTTTTTCCACCATAAGCAGGCCGGCTGCCAGCGGAATTTTTACCTCATGACACCATTTTGTGATATAATCCTGCAGATCGCAGTTAAAATCAAACTGCTCACGCAGCTGCCTCTCTAGAATTTCAACGTCATGCCTGGCGATATCACTGTTTTCAAACTCTTCAAGCTCGGAGCTCACCATACTGTCAAACTTCAGAAGCTCCCTTTTCCTGCTTTCTTCCTCCCTATACCGCCAGATATCAATACCGGTAAAAATAAGTATTCCAATCAGCAGAAACAGATCCAGATAGATAAGGTAGCTTACCCCGGCTTCCGGTATCAGATAGATGAAATAAAGATTATAAGCAACGGCTGTCAGGCAGATTGCCAGCATATATTTTCTGTTCTTCTTAACGTATCTCATTCTATATAATAGCCCTGCCCTTTCCTGGTTCTGATAATCTCATATCCGCAGGAACCGTTCAGCTTATTACGCAGGCGGCAGATCACTGTGGTCAGCGTACTGTCCGACACAAATTCATCCGTATTCCACAGTTCCATCATCAGCTCCTCCCTGGTAACGACCTCCGATTTTGAATCCATCAGTCTGGATAGGATTCTCTTTTCCGATTTTGTTAATTCCAGTTCCTTATCCTTATATACCAAAGAAGCCGTATTGTGTTCAAAATATAAATTTTCATCCAGATATACCCTGCCCCTTACCTTGTAGCGGTATGTTCTTCTTAAGATGGCCTCGATCTTTGCTTTTAAAAGCTCCAAATGAAATGGCTTTTCCACATAATCATCGCCGCCCTGGGCAATTGCCATAATCTTGTCACGGTCGTCACTGCGGCTGCTGATATAAATAATCGGCACCTCGGAAATTTCACGTATCTTTCCGCACCAGTAAAATCCGTCAAAGTATGGCAGATTGATATCCATCAGAATCAAATGGGGATGAGCTTCTGAAAAATCTGATACAATATCACTAAAATCCGATACCGTTATTGCCATGTATCCCCACTTTTCCAGAAAAGCCTTTAGCTCTCCGGATAAGATATCATCATCCTCTACTATCATAATATTTATCTCATTATTCATATTGACCGCTCCCATTCACTGCTTATATGAGCTCTTAATTTTCGTCACCCATCAAAACCTGTTTACATAAAATATATTCTTTCCTGATATCCTGCCTTCTTATGTATTTTGATTTTATCAGCTATCCGGATTAATTCCGGAGCCGATAATCCAGCCAGCATTCTTAATCGTTTTTCCGATACGGGATTTTCTGATAATGCTTTCCGGAAATCCTCATCTTCATAATGCCAGAACCGAAAAGCCTCCCCGTATCTATTCTTCAATCTTTGTGCAATCAACAGCCCCTCCGGATCAAAATCTCCATTATAATAGATTACTCCCCCATTCTGTATGAGCAGATCCAGTAACAGCAAAACAGCCAGATTCGGCTGTCCATTGACACATAACGCACTTTTGTTTTCAGATTCAATAATCTTGGCAAATACAACAGGGTTTTCCACAACATAGATATGATTATCCATGCATGACGCACATTTTAATCCGATAATGGTCGATAACGTAATAGAAAGCGGTTCCTTCTGTCTGAAAAATCCCGCTATACCCAAATGCTCCCCAGCCTCTCTCCATGCACGAATTCCGTATACCATGGCATCATTTGACATATCATCCCGTATAAGTCCTGCCATGAATAAAAGCTGATGCCTGTCCTCTGCAGGCATAACAGAGGATACCTCCTTATCCAGATGCAGGATATCATTAATTGCATGATAGAATAGAAGGGTATATTCCCTGCCCTCGTCATAATAATGGGGGTCACCGGAAACAGCTGCCGAAAATGCCGGCAGATACTCATAACCATTATAAAAAGCCGGCAGATGATTCAGCGATGTGATCCATATCTCCATTTCTTTCCACAGTAAATCTTCTTTTTCTCCTCTTTTCGCTTTGCTGTTCAAAACCTTATCCCTGTATTTCTTTTGCAGCATTCTATAGAAACCGGTGTCTTCCGCCATTACCTGCCGAAGCCATTCTCCTGCCCTGGAATTTCCAAATGCCATGGCCAGCCGTTCGTAAAATCCCGCCGTAATAATTTTATTATCCTGTACTTCCTGCTTTTTACTTTTCAGGTCTCCATTGTGGTATAAGGCCAGTAAATGCTCCAATCTGATTCCTGCAAACCGGCTTCCGTCTAACGCTTTCTGTATAACGGCTACAGAGAAAGAAATACTCTTTTTCCCATGATAGTTTTTGCCTGTAAAGCCCTCCAGAATCTCAATTTCATCTGCATTTATTCCACGAAGAACCACTGTTCCGTAAGTCTTTCCAAAAGACCTGTATTTTTCAGAACAACGGTTCAATACCTTTTTCAGAACAGGCGTCGATGTGAAATAATCTAAACATTCCTCCAATATCGTATCTTTTTCCATGTGCTTCCTTCACCCTAATTTCTGATTTCCATAACACTTTTTCTTTCCGTACCGTTCCATACAAAGCTCATGACCGTAACGAATTTTTGATTATTGAAACGATGCAGCTGATGGATGGCCAGTCCGTCCAGTGTATCACAATCTCCCCACAATACCTGTGAATTGATAATAAAGTTAAATTGGAATTCGCTCATGAGACGAAACATGTCACGTATATTCCGGTTGTCAACTCCGGCAAAGGCCTCATCCAGGGAAACAATACGGGGCGCATCCTCTCTTGCTCCCTGATATTTCGCTACCACTGCGGAAAATAACGGGACGTACATGGACATGGCCTTTTCACCGCCGCTGAAGGTTCCGAAAATACTATTGGTCAGTTCCTTTTTGGACTCCCCGCTCTTTTGGTAAGATAATTGAAATTCGAACCATTTACGGTAATCCAGAGTATCCCGCATAATCGCAAAAAATGAAACGGGCTGCGTATTTTCTTTTGTATTTCTTCTTGCTTCCGCCACCTTGGATCTGAAATGAGCAGACAGCTTTTCAAATTCCGATTCGTTCATAAGACGTGCATCCCTCTTTAATAATTCCACCAGCTCCTTCGTATCCAGCTGGTCTTCCTGCTCCGCTGTCTTACTTCTCCACCGAAGACTCAGCTTTAAGCCGCTGGAGGTATTCATGGATTCCATCAACCGATTCATGTTATCCACCCAGGCCATACTTCCGTTGATCTTACTTCTGATCTTTCTTCCTATAATATTCGCCAGGATATCTTCAAACAGCTCTTTATCACCATTTTTTATCAGATTATTTATCTCTTCGATTTCTTCCTTAAGGTATTCGATCAGCTTTCCAAGCTTAATGTTTTCTCCCCTGTATCTGGCGGTAATCTCCAGACGCTTCGGATAGATGTCCGGAAATTCCTCCTGAAAATCCTCTTCGAAAATATTCTGAAAATTGGGGTTGAAATCCAGCAGATATCCTCTGTTTTCATAAAATACCTGATTCATTTTTCCACTCAGACTATCTTTGTTTTCTTCCTTCAGGCTGCCTGCCGTCAATGCTGTCTGCATCTGTCCGATTTTATAGTCCCAGTTTTCTTCTTCACCGTTGCTTAATCCGGTATATTGCGTATAACCCAGGGAAAGCTCTTTTTTCAGATTCTCCTTCAAAAGCTCCGTTTTCTTTGTCATCAATAATAACTCCGGCTCTGCCTGCTCCAGAAACTCCCGGCTCTTCTTCCATTCATTCTCACAGTTTGCAGCCCTTCGGATGCTTTCTTCTATTTCTTCCGGAATCTGCGCCAGACGCTTGATACAGGCATCCAGTCTTTCTTTGATTTCTTCATAATTGGTCAGCTGGAGCTGCTCCTGAATAGAAATCCGCTCTAATTCCTCCCTCTGAAGACGTTTTCTGACCGCAGCTAATTCATAGCGTATCTGTTCCATGTCCGCATCCGCTTCCTCCATATGCTCCCGCGCATTCCTTTTTGCGGCAGAAATCTGCAGATATTTAGCATGCGTGCTTTTCAGCTGTAATACCTCTTTGTAATAATCCTTCATTTCCTCCTGTGCATTTGTAAACTTATCCAGACGGCATTCCAGATAGACACTATCGGCAATCTCGCCTGCCTGTTCCAAAAGTATCCGTATCTGCTCCGTTTTCTCTGCAAGCTGTATCTCCATGCCATGGATCTTATCGGTCTGGCTCTCCAGCTGCCGGCGCTTGTCCTCTATTTGATTTGCTTTTTCATGAAGTGCATCTCCCTGAGGCATTTTTTTATACTCTTCTTCCAACCGTCCGATTCTGCTTTTCATCTCTTCCAGTTGATCTTTGACCACTTCCAGACATTGGCTCTGCTCCTTAATCTGTCCTTCCAGCAGGGCCATCTGCTCTTCCCGGTACCGGATTCTTGCCCGGACCCCAATATATCTGGCTTTGTACTCTCCGGTTATTGTACCGCTTACTACTCCCATTCCATAGGTACCGTCATCTCTGATATAGGTACCCCCATTTTCTCCTGTGCCTATGCTGCCAAGCACTGCAAGTACCTGTTGGTTTCCGAAGAGATCATTTAAATTTTCACTGACCGCTAATAGCTCAACCAGATTTCCGCTTTGATATTGCCCGTCTGTAAATATATATTTATCACAGCTTCCGGGATCTAAGGTCAATACTGTTTCTTTATAGTCCTTATCCATGATCAACGCATCCAGTATCCCCATCTGCAGAAGAGATTCTTCCAGAATATCCGCCTTTTCAGGTGCCAGTCCGGCATCGAAGTCAACCGCCTCATAAAAACGGTAATAGGGAATTCCCCTTCGGGCTAATTTTTCTCTGTTTTTCTGAACCGCAGGGGTAATCTCCGGCTCCGGTTCCTTTTTATT